>CAISZB010000157.1 GCA_903889845.1 uncultured Verrucomicrobium sp.
AGGAGGGTGACCGGAGCGTGGACCGCCTCGGGGCTCTTCGGGTCGCCGACGGGAACAATGGGCCCCTCGGCGCATCCGGCACCGAGGAAGAGAAGCGCGCACGCGCCGACGAGGAGAGGAACGATGTTTTTCATGGAAGGCGGGTCCAAATATACCGCTTTTCGGTGTCGGAGCCAAGGTTGACCTCCTTCAACGCCGTCGAGATGACGGCGTCGGTCCCGTCGCGGGCCTCGATCTTCACCTTGGTGATCCCCGCCGGGCACCGGAACCCGGTCAGGAAAATCGAATGGGGCAGGTTGTCCCAGGTCCGGATGTCGGCCTCCGGATGAGCCGCCGAGGAGACGACCTTCGTGATGATCCCGCCGACGACCAGGCCCAGACCCGCCAGGCTCTGCGTGTCGCTGCGGCTCGTCATCGCCGTCGCCGCCCCGGCGACGATGGCGGCGTCCCCGGCGGTGTCGGTCGCATTCTTGAAGACCGCCTTCCCCGCCAGGATGTGATCGACCTTCCGGTCCCCGCGCGTCGAGGCCTGGTGATAGATGTTCTCGGCGGGCCACGTCGCCACCGCGATGGGAGGCGGCGTCCCCTCCCCGGCAGAGACCGTGATCCGGACCGTCCGGCAGTTCCCCTCGCGGATCACCAGCTCGTCCCCGTATTGCCCCTGGCGCATCTTGATCGGGGCCTCCCCGGCCTCGGCGATGACGAGGACGTTCCAATTCGCGTCGGGCGGCGGGACGTTCCCCTGTTTGCTGAAAAAATTGGCGGCACGGGCCAGCGCGTCGTGGGCCGTCCCGGGATCGGCCTGGAGGAGGGAGGCGAGGGCCAGGAGCCACTCGGCGCTGTACCAGTCCCCCTGGTTCTCCTCCTTGCTGGAGATGTCCTCGATCTGGACCCGCTTCGCGCAGGCGGCGGCGTTCCCGACGTCGCCCGCTTCCAGATAAAGGAGGCCCCGGTAAAGGTAGAGGGAAGCCCGCTCGTAGGACTCGCCCTTGAACCACTTCTCCTGCTCGGCGACGAAGTTGCTCTTCGCCCGGTCGGCCTGTTCGCTTCCTTCCTGGAGGGCCGACACCCGGCGGATCGCCGAGTCGAAGACCCGGGCCGCGAAGGCGTGCTCCCCGAGGCGGACGGCGTCGAGGCCGAGGCGCATCGCGTTGACGACGTAATCCTTTTCCCCCGCCGTGAGGAGGTCGACGTAGCGGGGACGAAGGGCCTGGGGCGCGCCGTCGTTGTCGGCCTGGGCTCCGGCCATCGCCAGGGCGTTCTGTTCCGGCGTCGCCGACGTACTGCCGCCGCCCCCACCGGCACAGCCGACGAGGATCAGGACCAGGGCGCCCAGCGCGGAAAGAGAGAGAAGCTTCACGCCGTTCGGCTGGGAGGAAACTTTAGCGATAAACCGCGCTTTCCTTGCCTTCCTTCTTGATCTGGTAGGCGTTCGTCCAAATGAGGAGGTCGGTCTTCCGGGCGATCAGCTTGAAGGAGATGCGGAAGTAGTCGCTTTGGCCCTGCGCGGAAGCCATGCCGATGCCCTGCAACTCCGCCGTCAGGATGTAATCGTAGGAGAGCGCGGTCCGGTCCCCCTGCGGGCTTTGCTGGACGGTCCCGGCGTCGGCCATCTGCTGCTCCTTCTCGTTGACGGCGGCGTTCGTCCGGTCGATGAACTGGACTTTGCCACCCGAGTTGTTCAGCAGCGTGTCGCGGAGGATGCTCGTGTAGAGGGAAGTGTCGATGGGGCTGCTCGACTTGTTGAGGACCGGCGTGATGATGATCGTCGGCGGCGTCAGGGCGTGGGCGATCTCCGGCACGTTGACGATCGACTGCGCCGCCTGGAGCGCCGCCGCGTTGACGTCCTGCGACTCGATCCCCGTCGAGGCGACCGTCCCCTGGGCGTTCGGATCGACGTAGCGGACGTTCGGCTCCGAGCCGCAGCCCGCGAGGAACAGAAGGGACCCACCCAGAGCGACCGTAGCCGCTCCCCGGAAAAAGAGACTCATATGCATTCTATTTTGACTCCTATCGACAAAAGCACGGTTTCTTGGCGAGGGCAATCCCCCTCCCTACGGCGCCGGGGCGACCCAGGCCTCGGTAACACCCTGGATAGGGTTCGCCCCCATCGCCGCCTTCGCCTTCGCTTCAACGATCTGGGCGACGTACTTCGCCAGCATGTCGAATTCGAGGTTCACGTGGTCGCCCGGCTTGCGGAAGACGAGGTTCGTGACGTCGCGGGTGTGGGGGATGATCCAGACGGTGAAGCTCGACGGCTTCACCTGGCCGACGGTGAGGCTGATCCCGTCGATCGAAATGGAGCCCTTCGGGATGAGATAGGCCTTGTCCTCGGGACGAATGCCGACCTCGACGACGTAGTCGCCCTTCCCCGCCGCTTCCCAGCGGAGGATCGGCCCGGTGCCGTCGACGTGGCCGGTCACGAAGTGGCCGCCCAGGCGGGTATCGGCCCGCATCGCCCGCTCCAGGTTCACTGTGCCGCCGGGGACGAGGAACTTCAGATTGGTCCGGGCCATCGTTTCCTGAAGGAGGTCGAACGAAAAACGATACCCCTCGGCGGCGACCACCGTGAGGCAGCAGCCGTTGA
>CAISZB010000158.1 GCA_903889845.1 uncultured Verrucomicrobium sp.
CCCGCCGACGCACTCGCGTCCACAAGTCCATCTCCATGTACATCCTTTCTTTTTATAGGATGTCTCACTTTTCGACCGCCCCGCTCACTGTCTCATTTTTCGACCGCCTTTTATAATGCTCTTCCAACCACTCGCCACCGAGGTCCCCTTATCGAAACCCGGCGTCGGCTGGCCGAAGGCCGTCTAACAATCGGCTTCCTTGGGGGGCGATCACTGAGGACGGGGATTCAAACTGCCCCGACCCAGTCGCCCGATGGTTCGCCAAAACTTTCCCTCAATCCCTGATTGCAAGTGAAAACGCTGGAATGGCCCTGGCGAAATTCCACGATTTTCTTAGCCTTCTCCGCCTCGTAATGTTCAATAGGCAATGTGGCGGTTAACGCTCCTTTGCCGTAAGCCGCATGAATCGCCCGTGACTTGTGGCCGAGATGATTCATCGCATCCCGCTCCGGCATTCCCGCTGCTCGGGCGCGTTGCGCCCAGGCGTAGCGATAGGAGTGGAGGACACGCCCCATAATTTTCAACGTGCAGCAACGACGCTTGAACTCGGCAGCGCGATGCTTCGGTTCCTCTAACCGGATGATGGGAAAGAAATACCCCGTCTGCGGAAGCTGATCCAAAATAGCCTGTAGTTTTGGACCAATGCAAAGACAGCTCGCCCCACCATTCCCATCTCCTTTTCCTTCCAGCTTCCGGCGGGAAAACGTGATCTGCCGGTTTTCCCGATCCACGTTATGCCAGCTCAACATAGCGATGTCCGTTTGCGAGCCTCCCGTTTCCCATAAGAGCTGATAGAACAGCTTCCTCTCCAGGTTGTTCTCCCGGGCAATGATCCGCTCGTGTTCTTCCGCCGTAAGTGCTTCAAACTTCTTACTCCTCATCCCAGGCCACACGGCATCTGCCATGACCGGAGAGAGCAGCCACCCGAGATGCAGGGCATAGTTGTGGATGCGGCGGAGATAGTGTTGTGTCGAGTTTCCCGCCTGCTTGTGTTCCAGGACGGCGAGGAGATGGATCGCCTCGGTATCGAGGAGTGGCAAGGTGCGAAACATCGCAAAGGGACGACTGCGGAACGCCCGTTCCTTCCGATCCCGCGTCGAAGCCACGCCGGTTTTGACGTAATGCTCCATGACGTCGGCCCACGTCCGTGTCACGAGATCGGGTGACTTGGCCGAAAGATAGGCTTTCGCCATCGTTCGGTTGAGCTGGGGTTGCTCCGCGGCTTGGTTCTTCGCGGCGAGAAGCTGCTTCGCCGCCGCCTTATCCGACGTGCCAAGGCTTTCCGCTCGGCCCGTCACTTTGTCCTTCGCGTAGTAGCTGCCGCCGTTACGGCGATAGATCCGATACCGCTCTTGCATGGTCTTGCTCCACGCTCAAAAGCATATCCGGCCTTCGACAACCTTCTCAGCGAGCGGTGCCGGGGTTAGACCCGGCAGTGGCCGCGTAGCTGAAGTGGTGTCAAAACTGGTGTCAAATGACACCAGCGAGCCTAAATCGGATTCAGATCCATTTGCGTGCCAAGGACTTGGCAAATGGCTCCGGAGGTAGGGCT
Organism: uncultured Verrucomicrobium sp.; assembly: GCA_903889845.1. GTDB lineage: Bacteria > Verrucomicrobiota > Verrucomicrobiia > Methylacidiphilales > GAS474 > GAS474. Next base: position 1,553 of record CAISZB010000158.1, read on the forward strand.
CGAACCTACGACCAATCGGTTAACAGCCGACCGCTCTACCACTGAGCTACTCCGGAATGGCAGGGAGGGGGAAGGTAGCAAATGGGGACGCGCGGTTTCAACCCCTAAGTTTGCTTCTTTGCACCACAGGGGGGCGGCGGGAGGCGGGGAGGGGAACTCAGACGGCGAGGTCGGGGCGCTCTTTGTGGATGAGGGCGACGGAATCCTCGAAGAGGGTCCGCGCGGCGGCGAGGTCGGCGGGGGTGGGGACGGGGCCGCCGCCTTTGGTCTGCATCTCGAAGTCTTTCATGCGGCCGGAGAAGGCGGCGAGGCCGAAGGAGGAGGTGGAGCCCTTGATCTGGTGGGCGAGGCGGGAGACGCCCGTGGGGTCGCCGATCTCGACAAGGCGGGTGAAGTTGGCGAAGAGGCTGTCGAATTCGCTGACGAGGTC
>CAISZB010000159.1 GCA_903889845.1 uncultured Verrucomicrobium sp.
CCAGAAGGGGATCGAGCAGACCCACCTCGCCCTCGGCTTCCGGGGCGGTTCCCGGCACGATCCGGCCCGCTACGCCGCGAAGCTCCTCTCCGTGATCCTCGGGGAGAACATGAGTTCCCGCCTCTTCCAGCGGATCCGGGAGCGGCACGGCCTGGCCTACTCGATCGCCAGCCAGATCGCCTACTTCCATGACACGGGCAGTTTCTCCGTCCTCGCCGGGGTGGAGAACGAGAAGACGGCCCGGGCCGTCCGCCTTATCCTCCAGACCCTCGCCGAGGCCGCCGCGAAGCCCCCCTCCGCCGCCGAGCTGCGCCGGGCGAAGGACTATGTCGTCGGGCAGACCTACATGGGCCTCGAAAGCACCTCGAACCAGATGATGTGGGCCGGGGAGGGGATGATCGGTTACGGCGCCGTCCTCTCCCCCCGCGAGATCGAGGCCCGGATCGCCGCCGTGACGCGGGAGGAGGTCCGCCGGGTCGCCGCCGGGCTCTTCCGCCGGGAGAACCTGGCCCTCGCGTCGGTCGGGCCGGGCGCGACGAAGGAAGGGCTGGCGGAGCTGGGGGCGGGGGCGTTGGGGTAGGGGGGGCAAGGCCCTCCCGTCCCTATTGCCACATGCCCAAAGACCGCTCTAGCCTCTGACCCACGGCCATGCCTTCCGACTTCTTTTCCCTCAACTCCTGGAATGTCCCTGGCCTTCTCTACCAAGGCTGGAATCCCGCCGAGGTCGTCGAGGGCGGGCCGGGGGAATGGGGGCGACTGCGGGAGGCCCTGGCCCGGTGGGCGGGGCGGAGCCGCAAAAGCGGGGGCGGGGGCGCGCAGGCCGACCGGCCCCACCCTTCGGGCGGGGCAGTCGGGTTCTTCCGGTACGACGGTTCTTTCCGGTTCGGCCTCTATCCCGAGATCGAGACGGTCCCGGCTTCGGAAAATAATCCGCAATGGAAGGCCCGCCGGGGTGCCGACCCGCTGCCGGACGGGGAGATGGCGCCGTGGATCGCCGGCCTCGACGCGGCGGGCTTCGCCTCCCGCGTCGCCGCCGCCCAGGCCTACATCGCCCAGGGGGACATCTATCAGGTGAACCTCGCCCACCGTTTTCACGCTCCCTTCTCGGGCAATCCCTACGCCCTCTTCGAGTGCCTCATGGAGCGGAGTCCCGCCCCCGGCGCGGCCTTCCTGGAGGCCGGATCTGCGGCGATCCTCAGCGCCTCGCCGGAACTCTTCCTCCGGGTCGACGGGCGGCGGATCGTGACGAAGCCGATCAAGGGGACCCGGCCCCGGGACCGCGATCCGCTCCGCGACCGGCAACTGGCCTATGAGCTGATCACCGACCCGAAGGAGCAGGCCGAGCTGGTCATGATCACCGACCTGGAGCGGAACGACCTGGGCCGGGTCTGCGAGTACGGGACCGTCGCCGTCACCGACCTCCTCCGCCTCGAAAGCTACCCGCAGGTCTACCACCTCGTCTCGACCGTCGAGGGGTTGTTGCGGACGGGCGTCGATACGGTCGAGGCCGTGGCGGCGTGCTTCCCCGGCGGCTCGATCACCGGTGCGCCGAAGCTCCGGGCGATGGAGATCATCGCCGAACTGGAGCCCGTCCCCCGGGGCCTCTACACGGGGGCGATCGGCTGGATCGGCTTCAACGGGGACGCGGCCTTCTCGATGGCGATCCGGACCCTGGTGCAGGAAAAGGGGGAACTCCATTTCCACGTCGGCAGCGGCATCACCGCTGACTCCGACCCGCTCCGCGAATACGAGGAGACGCTCCACAAGTCCCGGGGATTGCGCCTGGCCGTCGAGGCGTATTTCGACCGGATCGGGCGGCGGCGGAATAATAGTCTGGTCACGCCGCGATAAACCGATTATCTCGGAACCATGGCAACATCGGCTTCCCGGCGGGGTTCCAGGACGAAATCGGGCTCCGGGTCCCGCTCCGGTTCGCGCTCCGGTTCGCGCTCCCATACGCAGATCCCCCAGGTCACCGTCGGCCAGTTCTACACGCAGCATGCGGACACGCTCCAATTGAAGCTCCTCGCCGGGGCGGGCGGCCTCCAGCGCTTCATCCGGGAGGGGTCGGTGAACCGGCCCGGCCTCGGCCTCGCCGGGTATTTCAAATACTTCGCGGGGAACCGCGTCCAGGTCATCGGCAGCAGCGAGACCTCCTACCTCAAGTCCCTCCCTGCCGAAGAGGGGCGGAACCGCATCCGCGAGATGTTCCGGCACGGCATCCCCTGCCTCATGCTGGCCCGCGACATCAAGCCGCCGAAGATGATCCTGGAGGAGGCGGAGTCGGCGGAGATCGCCGTCTTCCAATCCCCGCTCACCACGATGCGCCTCATCAACGCGGCGACGATCTGCCTGGAGATCGATTTCGCCCCGCAGGTGACGGAGCACGGCAGCATGGTCGACATCCAGGGCATCGGCATCCTGATCCGGGGCAAAAGCGGCGTCGGAAAGAGCGAGTGCGTCCTCTCCCTCCTCGACCGCGGACACAGCCTCGTGGCCGACGATATCACGCGCATCCGGTGCCTCGAAAACCGGGAGCTGGTCGGCACCTCGACGGAGATCACGCGCTTCCACATGGAGGTGCGCGGCATCGGCATCATCAACGTTGCCAATCTCTTCGGTGTCAGGGGGATCCGGCTGGAGAAGCGGCTCGACCTCGTCGTCACTTTGGCCGAGTGGACCCCTGACCTGGAGATCGACCGGATCGGCCTCGATCAGGACCATTATGAAATCTTGCAAATCAAAGTACCCCATGTCACTATTCCGGTCAGGCCGGGTCGGGATTTGGCCACGCTGGTCGAAGTCGCCGCGTGCGACCAGAAATTGCGGAGCATGGGGCAGAATTCGGCCCTGGAATTCAACGAGCGTTTGCTCGCGGTGATGCGGAATCGGGAGAAGTAGGGTAAAGGCAGAAAGAGTGGGGTGGAAGCGGGGGGCGGAAGAAAATTTAGAAACGCTTCGGCGTTTACATTAACGTTTATTTGAGGCAAGAGGAGACGATGAGCAGCGTTGCAGCAAAAAAAGGCGAGTCCGCAGGTGCAAAAATCACGCGCGAAGTCGTGATCCTGAACAAGCTCGGAATGCATGCCCGCCCCGCTGCCATGTTCGTCCGCG
>CAISZB010000160.1 GCA_903889845.1 uncultured Verrucomicrobium sp.
CCCCACGCCCGGGCTTCTCGTGAGAATCCAGGCCCTCGTAGAAGCGTTCCGCCGCCCGTGGGCTGTTCCTGCGTTCGGCGTTGGAGCCGCCGTCGCGGCCCTCTTCCTCGGCGGACTCTTCCTTTTCAACCGCCCCGCCGATTCCCTCCTCGACGAGGCCGTGGCCGACCACGCCCGCTCCCTCCTCGTCGAGCACCTCACCGACGTCGCCTCGACCGACCAGCACACCGTCAAGCCGTGGTTCGCCGGGAAGCTCGACTATTCCCCGACCGTCGTCGACACCGCCGCCGAGGGCTATCCCCTGACCGGGGGCCGCCTCGACCTCCTCGACCACCGCCCCGTCGCCGCCCTCGTCTACCATCGGCGGAAGCACGCGATCAACCTCTTCGTCTGGCCGACCGCCAACGCTCCATTGCGCGGCAAGCTCGGCAAGAAGAACGGCTTCTACACCTTCGGCTGGTCGAAGGGAGGGATGAACTACCTCGCCGTTTCCGAGCTGGCCGAGGCGGAGTTCCTCGACTTCGTGAAGCGGATTCAAGCAAGGACGGAGGAGAGTCCGGCGCCGCAGGCGTTGCCGTGAGGGGGCCGAAGGGAATCTCCTTCCTCTTCGCGCGCCCTTCACCGCCCAAACGCCCCGCCGACCCGTCCCCAGATGTAGCGAAAGGCGGGCGAAAACTCCCTCGGCGCAGCAGCAATCTGCGCGTCGATCTCGGCGGGGGTGAAGAAGCGGCCGTCGCTGATTTCCTTCGGACAGAGAGTGAAGGGACCTTCGTGGGCACCCCGATAGACCTGGACGAATTCGTTCGCCGTGCCCGGCCCGGCCTCGATTTTCTCCATCGGCGTCAGGTCGGCCAGCGCGACGGCGATGCCCAGTTCCTCGCCCAGTTCCCGGACGGCGGCAATATCGTAGGTCTCCCCGGAATCGACGTGGCCGCTGCACGAGGAGTCCCAGCAATCGGGGTTCATATCCTTCGTCGGGGCCCGGCGCTGGAGGAAGACGGCGCCCGCCGCGTTGCGGAGGAGGATGTGGACGGCCCGGTGCCGCAACCCCTCCCGGTGGATGATGGCGCGACGTTCCCGCCCGATCACGGCGTCGTGCTCGTCGACGAGGTCGAAGACGTCGGGGGCATTGTCAGGGGTGCTCATGAAACAGGGGTTGAATGGGGATAAAACGTTGGCACTGATTATGCTCCATGAGGGACATGGTGCAAGCCCCCCGCCTTCCTCAGCTGACGGACTGCGATGTCGACTTCCTGACCCGGACGTTGGCGGGCAATCCCTCCTCCCCGGCGGCGAACGCCCTCCTCCGGCTCCTGGCCGACGAGGAGGAGTGCGGGCGCATCCTCGACGATCCCCTCCTCTACGAGGCCCTGGTCGAGTCGGCCGCCCCCATCGGCCTCTCGACCTCCTTCTACTTCCACGTCCTGGTCCGCCGGGCAATGCTGCGGCGCGGGTTCGACACGCCGGCGGACCGGGAACTGGCCGGATACGTCGCCGCCGTCCTCGCCGCCTTCGCGCGGCGGGAGCACCTGGACCTGGTCCTGGAAGGGGAGGCCCGTCCGGCGAAGGGGGCGCGGGCGTTCGGCTACCTGAGCGACCTCCTCGCCGCCGCGGAGCAGGCCCCGGCGGGCCGCGCCTTCGCCCGGCGGCTGAACCTGGCCGACTTCGCCCTGTTCCAAAGCGGCCTTTTCAAGGAGACCCTCGACGCGAAGGAACAGCGGCGCGGCGCCCCGTCCGTCGTCTTCTACGAGGCCGTGGGCAGCGCCGGGTACCGGGCCGCCGCCCGCTTCCCGGAGGCCGAACGATGCCGGACCCGGCCCCTCTTCGACCGCCTCGGCGAGGCCTTCCACGACATCCGCCTGGCCCTCAACGAAATGACGGAAAAGAGCCTCCACTTCGAGGTCTTCCCCGCGCTGCCGGAGAGTTGACGCGCTCTCCCCCCCCCTGCATGGAAACCCTACCTTACTTTCTTTTTCTGTGTCGCAGCGGATTTCACTACGTCGGCGATTTCTTCCGCCGGGTAGGTGAGGATCTCCGCTAGCGTCGGGTGATAGTGGGGCATCGCGGCCAGTTCCGCCGCCGTCGCGCCATAGTGGAGGAGGGGGACCAACTCGTGGATCAAATCGGCGGCGTGGGGGCCGACGTATTGCCCGCCGAGGAGCTTTCCCTTCCGGTCGGCGACGAGTTTCACCAGGCCGTGCTTCGCCCCCATGATCATCGCCTTCCCGTGGTCGTTGAAGGGGTAGGAGGCGACGAGGCAGTCGATCCCCTTTGCGCGAGCTTCCTTCTCCGTCATCCCGGCGCGGGCGGCCTCGGGCGCGGTGAAGACGATTTCCAGCGGGATCGGATCGGCGTAGGGAATCGTTTTCTTGGAACCGAGGGCGAGGGCGGCGGCGTTCCTGGCCGCGACTTCCCCCTGCGCGATCGCCGCGTGGACGACTTCGTGGAGTCCCGCCGCGTCGCCCGCCGCGAAGATGTGGGCCGCACGAGTCCGCATCCCCCGCTTCGGATCGACGGCGATCTTCCCGTTCTCCCCGACCGCGATGCCCGCAGCCGGGAGGTTCAGCGAGGCGAGGGCGGGGCGGCGGCCCAGGGCGTTGAGGATGGCGTCGGCGGCGACCCGTTCCTCCTTTCCGTCGTGCCGGAAGGTCACTTCCTTCCGCTTCCCCTTCCGCCGGACGGAGAGGAGCGTCGTGCCCGTCCGGAGGTCGATCCCGTCGTCGCGGAACGCCTTTTCCAATTCCGCCACCGCGTCGGGGTCGAACGACTTCACGATCTGCGGGCTCCGCTGGAGGACGGTGACCTTCGTCCCGAGGTGGGCGTAGAACTGGGCGAACTCGACGCCGACCGCCCCCGCGCCGAGGACGATCAGCGACTTCGGCAACGCGCGGAGCCGAAGGGCGTCGTCACTCGTCAGATAGCCGGTTTCGGTTTGGCTTAGCCCGGGGACCGGAACGGAGGCCGTCTCCGAGCCGGTCGCGATGACGAAGGCCTTCGCCTCGATCCGCCGCCCGTCGACCTCGACGACGTGGGGCCCAACGAAGCGGGCCATCCCCCGGATCAGCGCGAAGGGACCGTTTTCCAATTGCTTCACCCGGTATCCGGCGAAGTCGGCGATGAGGCGGTCCTTCCGCCTGAAGATCGCCTTTGCGTCGGGGCCGGGGGCGAGGGACTTCAGCCGGAGGCCGAATTCCCCGGCGCGGACGATATCGTGCCAGCGGTGGGCCGATTCGAGGAGCGCCTTCGTCGGCATGCAGCCGCGCAGGATGCAGAGGCCGCCCAGTTTCCGCGCCCCATCGACCACGGCGGTCTTTGCGCCTGCCGCCGCCGCCGTCCGCGCCGCCGCGTATCCCGCGCTGCCGCCGCCCAGGATGACGACGTCAAAGCGGGAAACGGAGGAGGAGACGGAAGAGGAAGTGGCGCGGCTCATGGCGGCGGAAGATAGTGTAGTTCGCCGTCGAGTTTGAGCTAGTTTGCCAAAGGTTTGTAAAAACGCACCCTTTTCCTCCCCCTCCGTGCACACCCCGTGCA
>CAISZB010000161.1 GCA_903889845.1 uncultured Verrucomicrobium sp.
CCTCCAGAAAGGGAGCGCCTACTACGCCCCGTCCGCCTCGGCGGTCCAGATGGCGCAGAGCATCCTCCGCGACGAGAAGCGCGTCCTCCCCGTCGCCGCGTGGTGCACGGGCGAATACGGCATCAAGGACCAATACGTCGGCGTCCCCGTCATCCTGGGCGCGAAGGGCGTGGAGAAGGTCATCGCCCTCGACCTCACGGCCGACGAGCTGAAGTCCCTCCAGGCCAGCGCCGCCCACGTCGCCGACAGCGTCGCGAAGCTGAACCTCTAAAGATTCCCTAGCCATGTCCCCCCCTGTGGAAGGGGGGACCCGGGAGGGCGGGTTCCATTTTGCCGCAGTCTGGTGGAAACCGCTTTTCTTTGGCTCTTAAAGATGTATTTAAAATATATCTATAGATACCCGATCTCCCCGAATCCAAACAACAACCCCAACTCGAAAAAAAGAAACTATGTTTTGCTATCAATGTGAACAGACCGCGAACGGTCAGGGCTGCACCGTCGTCGGCGTGTGCGGCAAGGACGAAGAAACGGCGGCGCTCCAGGACCTCCTCGTCCACGTGACGAAGGGGATGGCGGCCCGGATGGAAAGCCTGCCCAAAGAGAAGCGTCCGGCGGGGATCGCGGCGCTGATCGAGGAGGCCCTTTTCACGACGGTGACGAACGTCAACTTCGATCCCGTCCGGATCGAGGAGCTGATCCGGGGCGTCGCCGCCGCGGCCTCGATTTCGCTCCCGGCCAGCCGGGCGGAGCTGCTGACCCTGGCCGCCGAGGTCGGCGTCGCAGCACGCCGGGAGTCCCTCGGGGACGATGTCTCCGGGTTGCAGGAACTGCTCACCTACGGCGTGAAGGGGATGGCGGCCTATGCGCACCATGCACGGCGCCTCGGCTACACCGATCCGGCGGTCGACGCCTTCTTCATCGAGTCGCTGGCCCGGCTGGCGGCGGGGGAGGCGGCGGTCGACAAGCTCCTGCCGCTGAACCTGAAGTGCGGCGAAGTCACCCTCGCCGTCATGGCGCTGTTGGACAAGGCCCACACCGACACCTACGGCCACCCGGTGCCGACGAAGGTGCGGATCGGCCACCAGCCGGGCAAGGCGATCCTGGTCTCCGGCCACGACCTGCTCTACCTCAAGGAGCTGCTGAAGCAGACCGAGGGGACCGGCATCCGCGTCTACACCCACGGGGAGATGCTCCCCGCCCACGGCTACCCGGAACTCCACTGCCATGCCCACCTCGTGGGCCACTTCGGCGGGGCGTGGATGCTGCAGCGGAAGGAATTCGACCAGTTCCCCGGGGCGATCGTGATGACGACGAACTGCATCCAGAAGCCCGCCGACACCTATGCGGAACGGCTCTTCACCTGCGGTCCCGTGGCGTGGCCCGGCGTGAAGCATGTGGCGGGGAGCGACTTCTCCGCCGTCATCGCGGCGGCGCTGGCCGCCCCCGGATTCACCGATGAGGTGACGGAGCGGGAGCACCTCGTCGGCTTCGGCCACAACGCGGTCCTGGGCGTCGCCGACACGGTGATCGGGGCGGTGAAGTCGGGCGCGCTGAAGAAATTCGTCCTCATCGGCGGCTGCGACGGCTCCGAGGGCGGACGGTCCTACTACACCGACCTCGCCGCCGGGCTGCCGGACGACAACATCATCCTGACGCTGGGCTGCGGGAAGTTCCGCGTCGTGAACCACGATTACGGCACCCTGGGCGGTCTGCCGCGGCTCCTCGACATGGGGCAGTGCAACGACGCCTTCTCCGCGATCAAGGTGGCGCAGGCCCTCGCCGGGGCCTTCAACTGCGGGATCAACGACCTGCCGCTCAACCTCGTCCTGTCCTGGTACGAGCAGAAGGCGGTCTGCATCCTCCTGGCCCTCCTCCATCTGGGGATGAAGAACATCCGGATCGGGCCGAAGCTCCCCGCCTTCGTCTCCCCCGCCGTGCTAAAGGTGCTCGTCGAGACCTTCGACGTGAAGCCGATCGGCGAGGTCGAGGACGACCTCAAGGCGATCGCCGGGATCTGATATAAATCGCGCTGATTAAGCCCGATGAGGGGACGCGAAGTAATAGGTACGGCCCTTCGGGGCCGGGTACAATCGCTTCGCTTCCCTGTACAGGTGGAGGCGACCCGCGCGTTTGAACGAATGGAGGGGTTGACTCCCGTCTCTGCCAGTTAGTTTCCCCTTGGGGTACTTTGCGC
>CAISZB010000162.1 GCA_903889845.1 uncultured Verrucomicrobium sp.
CTTCTTCGACGCCCTCGGCGCTGCCTCCGTGACGCCGAGCGAGACGAACGCCGACCTCATCGCCTCTCCGACGTCGTCGTCCTGGGGATCAAGCCCGCGCAGGCCGCCGAGGCCCTGCCCCCGCTGCTCGAAGCGGTGTCGGCCCGCGATCCGAAGCCCCTTTTCCTCTCCCTCATGGCGGGCCTGAAGACCGAGCGGATCGAGGCCCTGCTGGGAGGCGAGGTCCGCGTCGTCCGCGCGATGCCGAACACCCCGGCCCTGATCGGGGAGGGGATCACCGGCTACGCCCCGGGGCGACACGCCACGGAACGCGACCTGGCCCTGGCCCAGGCGATCTTGGAAGCCGTCGGCACGGCGGTTCGGGTCGAGGAAACGCTCCTCGACGCCGTCACCGCCGTCAGCGGCAGCGGCCCAGCCTACGTCTACCACTTCCTCAACGCCCTCATCGCCGGGGGCATCGCCGAGGGCCTAAGCCCCGAAGTGGCGAAGCGCCTCGCCGTCCAGACCGCGATCGGCGCGGCGAAGATGGTCGCCGTCTCGGACCTCTCCCCCCTGGCCCTGGCCGACCAGGTGAAGAGTCCCGGCGGCACGACCCTCGCCGGGTGCAACGTCCTCGCCGAGGCGGGCTGGGAGGATGCCCTCCAGAAGGCCGTCGCGGCGGCCCGGCAACGGGCGTCGGAGTTGAGCCGGTAAATCGGAGGGGGGCGAAGGGCCGCACCCTCCAGTCGCCCCCCCCCAAGAGCTGCCGAGTGGACTTGCAGCCAAAACCAAGGTAGAATTTGTCCCATGAACCCGGCGATCAACACCTCCCTGAGCGGGCTCCAGGCGAACCAGACCCGCATCGACGTTGCCGCGAACAACATCGCAAACGTCTCGACGCCCGGCTTCCGGGCCTCGCGCGTCGTCGAGAACGAGGCCATGGGCGGTGGCGTGACCGCCTCGGTGAACACGCCCCTCGATCCGACGGCTTCCCCTGCGATCTCCAACGTCGATGTCGCCACGGAACTCGTCGGTACCATCGTCGCCCAGCGCGGCTTCGAGGCCAACGTGAAGGCCCTCCGGGTCTCTGACCGGATGCAGCAGCAGGCTATCGCCCTGCTTTCCTAAGGCTGTTCATGACGAGGCCCCTGCGCGAGGAGGATCTCGTCGAGACCTTCTGCCGCTCCTCCGGCCCCGGCGGGCAGAACGTCAACAAGGTCAATACCGCCGTCGTCCTTCATCATAAGCCGAGCGGCCTCACTGTCCGAGTCGAGGACACCCGCCACCGGGAGCAGAACCGGGAAATCGCCCGGCTCCGCCTCGCCGAACGGCTGGAAAAGATTGCCGCCGAGCGGCGCGCCCGCATCAAGAGCGAGGCCGCCCTGCGCCGCCGCCGCCGCTCCCCCCGACCCCGTGGCCTGAAGGAGAAGATCCTCAAGACGAAGAAGCTCCGGTCTGCGGTAAAACGCGACAGGCGGCGTCCCGACGAGTAGGCACCGGCAGGCCGAATGACGCAGGGGAAAAGTTAACAGGGATTGCGTGTGGTGTGATTCTTGAATTTAATGTAAACCATGCTCAGACTCGGTCGTCCGCGATCGATCGGAGAGGGGGGGAAGAAAGAATTGTCGTCCTATTTTAATGCATCAACCCGCTTCTAAACGTCAACCAGGGAGAACAGCGCGCGCCGTCCCTCGAACCGCTCCCGGGTCGACTCCCTCTTTGGAAGCCCTCCGCTTCACGCCCGTCCCGACGCTCCTGCTCTCGCGGGAATCCCACATCGCCGGGGTGACCGATTCTTTCCTCAAGGTCTTCGGCTACACCGCCGCCGAGACGACGGGCCGTCCCTTCGGGGAGTTCTTCCATCCCGCCGACCGGAAGGCGGTCGCCGCCGCGTTGCGCCGCCGCGCGGAGGAGGCTGTCGTCGAGGCCCGTCTCCTCCACCGCAGCCAGATCTGGCGCCACGTCCGCCTCTCCACCGGGGCCCTCCCCGGGCCGGGGGAGGGGAGGATCGTCGCCTTGGAGGACATTACAGAGCGGAAGCAGGCGGAGCAGACGTGGCGCACCATGAGCGCCGTCTTCGAGAACGCCCTCCAGGGCATGGCCCTCTACGACTGCAACGGGAACCACGTCCACGTGAACGACGCCTACGCCAGCCTCTTCGGCTACGGCCCGAAGGAGATGGTCGGCATGAACTGGGAGGCCGTCGTCCACCCCGAGGACCGGGACCGCCTCATCGACGCCTACATCCGGATGATGACCGAGGGCCGTGCCGTCATCGAGACCCGCGCCGTGCGGAAGGATGGTACCGTCTTCCATCGGGAAAACGTCATGATCGTCGCCCGCGACGCCGACGAGAAGTTCATGGGTCACCACAGCTTCAGCCGGGATATCACGGAGCGGATCGAGGGGGATAAACTCCTCCGCCATTCCCGGCAGCAGCTGCGCGACCTCTCCATCCGCCTCCAGCGCGTGCGGGAGGAGGAGCAGACGCGGATCGCCCGGGAGATCCACGACAACCTCGGCCAGAACCTGACCGGGCTGAAGATGGACCTCGCCTCCTTCTCCACCCATTGCGCCTCCCGGGTCCCCGCCGGGGAAAAGAAGCGCCTCCATCAGCGCGGCCAGGAGATCGCGAAGCTGATCGACGAGATCATCGACACCGTCCGGCAGATCGCCGCGGAGCTCCGCCCCGGCGTCCTCGACCACCTGGGCATCGGCCCCGCCATCGAGTGGCAGGCGGAGGAATTCGCCCGCCGCAGCGGCCTCGCCGTCTCCGTGAAGAACCGGATCAAGGGGGAGGTCGGGGTCCGGGAAGGGACCGTCGTCTTCCGCATCTTCCAGGAACTCCTCACGAACATCGTCCGCCACGCGAAGGCGAAGCGGGTCGAGATCGAGATCGCCGATCCCAACGGGAAAGTCGTCCTCATCGTCCGCGACAACGGCCGGGGCATCACCCGGGAGGAGATCAACGGCTCCCACGCCCTCGGCATCCTCGGGATGCAGGAAAGAGCGGTCGACTGCCACGGCTCCCTCCACCTCAAGGGGACGCCCGGCTCCGGCACCATGGCCATCCTCACCCTCCCGCTTCCCGCCGCCGGGGAGCCCAACGTTTCCAACACTCCTCTCGCATGAAAATTCTCCTGGCTGACGATCACGCGGTGGTGCGCAAGGGCCTCAAGGGCCTCCTCTCGGAGGAATTTCCCGGCGCGCAGTTCGGCGAGGCCGCCGACGGGAACCAGGCCTACACCCTCGTCGTGCAGAAGAAATGGGACGTCGCGATCCTCGACGTCAGCATGGGCGGACGCGGCGGCCTCGACGTCATCAAGGACATCCGCCGCATCGCCCCCACGCTCCCCATCCTCATCATGAGCATGCACCCGGAGGACCAGTTCGCCGTCCGCGCCCTGAAGAGCGGGGCCTCCGGCTACCTCACGAAGGAGACCGCCACGGAGGAGATCGGCAAGGCGTTGCGAAAGATCCTTTCCGGGCGGAAATACGTCAGCGCCACGCTGGCGGAAAAGCTGGCCCTGGGACTCGACAACGAGGAGGGGACCCTCCCGCACGAGGCTCTTTCCGACCGGGAGTTCGAGGTCATGCGCCTCATCGCCTCGGGCAAGCGGGTGAAGGAAATCGGCGCCCACCTCTCGCTAAGCGTGAAGACGATCAGCACCTATCGCGCCCGCATCCTTGAGAAGATGGGGATGGAGAGCAATGCGCAGCTGACGCATTATACGATCAAGCATGGGTTGATTGATTAGGGAGTCGCGAAGAGGAAGGGGAC
>CAISZB010000163.1 GCA_903889845.1 uncultured Verrucomicrobium sp.
CGATCTCAGGCAGCCGCCAACGACATAGCCCTTTATATAGCCAAACAGCCACTGGTTAAAAACTACCAGGAGTACATTGGTACGTCGGCCCCTATAAGCTTTAACGGGCTGGTAAGACATTACGACCTGCGCGGCGGCGACAACATGGCCGACATCCAGGTAAATATCGTTGACAAAGAACATCGCAAATTGCAGAGCCATGATGTTGCCAAAGCCATGCGGCCCGCCATACAGGCGATTGCCGCAAGAGAGCGACAACTTCGGCATTCTCGGCTTCGCCATCGTCGGAGTCTTTATTGTCAGTTGGGGGGCCTCCTACCTGATTTACCGGCGTAACCGGTATGATGAAATCGAAGTGAATGCGGAAGGCGCCTAACTTCCCTCCCCTCTTAAGAAAAGAGGATCACAACTAATGCAAATTACTTGCATTAATCATCCAATTCGATAAGACCCTCTGTAAGTCGCTCTCCCACGACAAAACCAAGACCCCGCAAAACAATTCCGAAATAGCGCATCTCGCCGAATTCGACTAAGACACTGCGACCCCGCCATGAAATTCTCCTCCCTTGCCCCGCTCCTCATCGCCCTCGCCGTGCCCCACGCCTGGGGCGGGACTGAAACCCTCGACCCCAAGGCGGCCCAGGCCCCCGCCGAAACCAAATCCCTCTGGACCCAGGACACCCTCCTCGGCGACGCGGGCGGCCTCCGCCCCGCCCTCGATGCGGAAGGCCTCACCATCGCGCCCACCTACACCGGAGAAATCTTCGGCAACACCTCCGGCGGCACCGGCCCGCTGAAACGAGGCCGGGGTTTCATTTACGAAAGCCTCGTCAACCTCCCCATCGACTTCGTCCCGGAGAAAGTCGCGCCGGAATGGAAAGACGGCCACTTCCACGTCAACGGCTACTGGATCACCTCGACCCAAGGCCAGGGCCTCTCCGGCACCTACCTCGGCGACCTCGGCAACACCAGCAACATCCAAGGCTACGATACCTTCCGCCTCGACGAGTTGTGGTACGAGCACTGCCTCCTCGACGGCGCCCTGGCCATCAAGGTCGGCAACATCGCCGCCGATACCGAGTTCTTCACCACCTCCACCGGCGCCCTCTTCCTCAACGGCGCCTTCGGCACCCCCCTCGGCATCAGCACAAACCTGCCCGATCCCCACGCGCCGAACGTCTACCCCCTGGCCTCCCCCGGCTTCCGCCTCCTCGGCCATCCCACGGAACAGATCTACCTCCAAAGCGGCCTCTTCAGCGGCAGCGCCGGAACCCAACCTGCCAATGCCAACGGCGTGAAGTTCCCCTTCAACGCCCGGAGCGGCCTCCTCCTCTTCAACGAGGCCGGCTACCTCCTGAACCAAGGGAAGGACGACAAGGGCCTCCCCGGGACCTACAAATTCGGCTCCTTCGTCTCGACCGGCAACTTCCAGAGCTGGACCACCCAGGCCGCCGTCGCCGCCGGGACCCCGGGCACCCACGGCAGCGGCGTCGACTACGGCCTCTACGCCATCGCCGACCAGCAGGTCTACGCGAAGGACGGCCGCATCGTCAGCCTCTACGCCCGCGGCACCCACGCCCCGGCCTCGATCAACGAGGTCGAGTGGAGCACCGACGGCGGCATCAACCTCACCGGCTTCCTCCCCACCCGCGACCAGGACATCCTCGGCCTCGCCCTCGCCCGCAGCTTCATCAGCGGCAACTACAGCGACCTCCAAGTCATCCAGAACCCGGGCACGGCAAACTTCAGCGGAGAAACCACCCTCGAAACGAGCTACAAGATCGCCCTCGCCCCCTGGTGGTCCCTCCAGCCCGACTTCCAATACATCTGGAACCCGGGCGGCCGCAGCGGCGCGCCGAACGCGACAGTCCTTGGCCTGCGGACCTCCGTGGCATTCTGACACACTCGGCTTGAGGCCCATTTCATCGGCCTTCCCCGCCCTTCGCCGCCCCCGAAGTCACCAATACCACAAATTCCGTTTACTTCCCCCCGCTCCGGTTCCATAATCGGAAGGCATGAAGGTCCGCGCCCATATTATCCAGAAACTCGCCCAGACCGAGGTCTACCGCGATTACGAAAAAACGTTCACCGAATCGACCCGTCTTCCCCTCCACCTCCACGCCTTCGAGACCGCCCACCACGCCCTCGACGGCAAGGCGAACGCCAACCCCTTCTGCACCCTCGTCGCCCAGAAAGAGGGCGGCTGCAACGGCTGCATGGAGATGCAGAAAAAACTCGTCTCCCACGGCAACGACAAGAGCAGCACCCTGGAGTGCTTCGCCGGCCTCCACGACACCATCGTCCCCCTCCGCGCCGGGGGCCGCGTCGTCGGCTTCCTCCAGACCGGCCAGGTCGCCCTCGGCACCCCGGACCGGCTGCCGGAACAGTTCGACCGGATCGCCCCCCTCCTCCAGGACCAGCCCCTGACCCCGGGAGAGTTGAAGACCGCCTACGTGAAGACCCCCGTCTTCCCCGAGTCCCAATACAAGGCCATCGTCCACCTCCTCGAACTCCTCGGGGAACAGCTCTCCTCGCTGGCCAACCGGATCGCCGTCGAGGAGACGACCACCGAGTCCCCCATCGTCGCCGGTGCGAAGCGCCACATCCACGACCACCTCACCTCCCCCCTCTCCCTCACCGAGATCGCCGGAAAGCTCAACGTCAGCACCTTCCACCTCTGCAAGACCTTCCACAAGGCGACCGGGATGCCCTTCAAGAAGTACCTGGCCCAGGCCCGGATCGAGCGGGCGCAGGACCTCCTCTCCGTTCCCGGCCTCCGGATCCGCGACGTCGCCCTCCAGTGCGGCTTCGGCTCCGTCGCCCACTTCAACCGCACCTTCCGGCGGATCGTCGGCCTCTCCCCCCGCATCTGGCGCGACCGGAAACGGGTCCAGGTCACCGAAGCGGAAGCGGTCGTGGCGTAGGGGGGGCGCGAAGAGGAAGGGGACCCCTTCGGGGCAGGGTAGACTCGCGCTTTGCGCTTATCTGTACAGCTGGAGGCGATCCGCTTTATCGCCAAAGAGGGGCGTTCGCCCCTCCTTGAACTTCCCCGTCTGCAATATGCCAACGGAAGAAGGCATCCAACGCAAAAGGCCATTCTCCCAAGGAGAGTTCTCCTCCGCTGAATCCCCTATCCTTGGGAGGAATCACCATGGGAGGAGACTTCGGAACCGAAGCGGCCAATCTCCCAATAGGAGTCTGGGCGTTTTGGTACTATCTCCCCACGCCGTACATACCCTCGGAGATCCGGGGATTCAGCCGAGACTGCCGCCTCGGGAGGAGATAGCCTCCAGAGGGCCGCTCCTCTCCCCACACTGGCTCCTGGCTGGGACTGCCTGCGCGATAGCGCAAAATACCCAAAGGGGAAACCAATCGGCAGGGGCGGGAGCCAACCTGAGGGGGCACCCCTCAGAAGCCTACAAACGCGCGGTGAGCATGGAGCGGTACAGGCAAGCGTAAGCGATTGTACCCAGCCCCGAAGGGCCGCCAGGCCCCATCCCCCTACTGCCGATACAGCCGCTTCAGTTCCACCGCCACGCACCCGGCCGTCGCGACGGCACCCAGCGCGAGGGCAGGAAGGGTGTGCCACCGCGCAGCCAGGAAGAGCACCGCTGCGTTGACCGCCAATAACGGCACGAAGCGCCCGAGGGGGGCGACCCACGTCGCCAGGAACCCGGCCAGTGAGTCCCGCCCAAAATTCCGGCAGAGGCCTTGCGCCGTCGGCAGGAGACAGAGGGAGGCCAGGCTTCCCCCGGCGAAGAGCCCGGCCAACCCCCAGTGCGGCAGGAGGAGGAACCCCGCCGTCGTCACCCCCGCCGCCTCGGCCAGCGTCCCGATCCCCGCCGTCCGGATGAGGCCGGTCCCCATCGCCGCGTTCACCACGATCCGCCCGAAGGCCCCGGCCAATCCGTAGGCCGCCAGGGGCCAGCCGATCCCGGCCTGGAAACTCATCCCCGAGAGCCAACCCTCCCGCGCCGCCCAGTCGAGCATCGGCCCCGTCAGGAACCCGATCCCCAGGACGCCGTGGAGGCAGAAGACGGCGGCGTAGACGAAGGTGTGGCCGAAGGCCTCCCCCCGCTTTTCCGGGAGCGGTTCCCGGGCGAGGGAGGCGAGGGCCGTCTCCCCCGACGTCGCCCCCAGGTTCCCGACGATCTCGGTGATCCGGAGCAAAATATAAAACGCCCCCGCCGCCGCAGGGCCGCCGACGGCGGAGACGACGAACGTCAACGCGTGGGTCTTCACCACGCCCGCGATCGTCGTCATGTAGAACCAGCCCCCGGCCCGGAACGTCGCCGCGACGTCCCCCCAGCGGATCGTCCCCCAATCGCGCCACAGCCGCTCCTGCAGCAGGCCGGAGCGGACGAGGAGGACGAAGTTCGGGACGATCAGGCAGACGAGGTAGACGAAGACCGCCGCCGAAACGCCGAGGTGGATCGGCAGGACGAGGAGGAGCGCCACGACGGGGATCGCCGCGCTGGCGCCGACCGTGTTCGCCGCCTTCAACGCGGAGAGCCGTCCCCGGGCCGCCAGCGGCTCCAGCGCCAACATCGTCAGCATGATGAGGCCGACGAGGCCGACCGTCGCCGGGATCAGGAAATCGCCCTCGGGCGGCAGCCTCAGCATGCGGCTCCAGCCCCCGGCGACGCCGACCGCCACGGCGGCCCCGAAGGCGAGCGCCGCGACGAGGCCGAAGGAGGCCAGGCCCCGCCCCACGTGGAGGCCGAAGGCCCGCGCGTCCCCGGCGACGATCGCCTCGCACAGCTTCAGCCGCGTCATGCTCCGCACCCCGCCGTCGAGGATCGCCATGGAGACGAGGAGGGAACTCGCCAGGGCGAACATCCCATACCCCTCCGCCCCCCACACGCGGAGCATCAGGGGGGTGAGGAGAGCCAGGAACCCCGCCTTCGAGGCGAAATTGAGCCCCTGCCAGAGCTGGTTGAAAAAGAGCTCCCGGCGATGGCCGTGCCTGGCATGGAGATCGGCCCCGCCGCTCACGGCCTCTCCTCCCGCGATTCGGCTCGGGCATGCCGGACGACGTGGTCGTAAAGACGACTGAGTTTTCTCATCTGCGTGTCGATGCGAAAGACGGCCCGGGCCCGCAGCGCCTGGGTGGGGGAAGGCCCGGCAGGATCGCGCGCCCACGCCCGGACGGCTTCGGCGATCCGCCGCTCGAAGAGGGGCCCGAAGGGATCGGCCACCTCACCATACTTTCCCTCGGGTTCGATCCAGGAAATTTCCCCGAAGCCGAGGCGCTCCAGACAGGCGTTCCCCGGGGCGCGGCTCAGGAAGACCTTCGGCCCGCTGCACAGCGCGGAAAGGACACTCAGGGAAAGCCCCTCGTAGCGGCTCGTCAGGATGAACCCATCGGCGGCCTGAAGGAGGTGATCGACCGAGGCCGTAAACTCGACCGCGCCGTGACGCTCCCGCGCCTTCGGGGAGAGCCATCGCTCCGCCAGGGCCGCCCCCCCCGCCCCGGCGTGGAAGAAGAAGAGGGACGTCCCCGGATCGGAAAGGACCGGGTCGAGGGCCCGGTAGAGGGCCGGATAATTTTTCTGCGGCGAGTCCCGCCCCACCGTCACCAGGACCGGCATCCCCTCCTCCGGAAGGCCGAATTGGATGCGGCCCGCCCGCCGCTCCTCCGGCGTGGGGAGATGATAGCGCTCCGTGTCGATTCCCTGCACGATCGAGACAACCCGCCGCGTCGGGACATTCAAGATGCGGATCGCAAAATCCCGCTCGTCCGGGGAGACGGCGACCGAAATCCCGACCCGTCCCAGCACCCGCTCAATCTGGCCGAAGAACCAGGCCGGGAAAGTCCTCCGCCCATCAACGCCATAATAGCCATTGGGGGTGTAGATCACCGGAGGGAAGCCGGGGACCAGGGCGCGGAGGACGCGGCAGAGGCCTCCCGCCTTCGAGCTCTGCGCGTGGACCAACTGCGTCCCCCGCTGCTGTGCCAGCGCCGCAATGCGCCATCCGGCGACCAAATCCCAAGGCGTCGGCGCGTTCCCGACGCGGAGGTCGATCGCCACGCCGCCCCGTTCCCGGATGCGCTCCACGAGGCCAGGCAACCCCTTTCCTTTTCTTCGGCTCGAATAGGCGAGGTCGATCGTGATTCCGGGCCGTTCCCGGTGGAGGAAGGCTACCAGTTCGAAAACATAGTCGAAGACCCCGTCCTTCCCCGGCTCGGAGACGATCAGGAGCCGCCGGAGCGGTTCCCGCTTTTTCCGAAGTCCACGAGTCTCGGCGACGTGACCGTACAAGCGGAAGACCTTCCGCATCTGCACCCGCGTGTCGAAGTCGGCCCGCGCCCGTGCCGCCTGCGCGGGGGAGGCCGTGCCGGGATCGCGCAGCCATTCCCGCACCGCCGCCACGATCCGCCGCTCGAAGGCGGCGCCGAAGCGCTCCAAGGAGGAGGCCCCCTCCTCGGGATCGAGCCACGCGATCTCGCCGAAGCCCAGGCGGCCCAGGCACCGGTTCCCCGGCACGCGGCTCAGGAACATCTTCGGCCCGCAGCAGAGGGCGGAGAGGACGGCGAGGGAGAGCCCCTCGTAGCGGCTCGCCAGGATGAAGCCGTCGGCGGCCCAGAGCAGGCGCTCGAAGGCGGCGACGAAGTCGATCGAGCCGAACCGCCGCCGCGCCTCGGGGGAGAGCCACCGCTCCGCCAGCGCCGCCCCGCCCGCCCCGGCGTGGAAGAAAAAGAGGGGCGTCCCCGGCTCGGCCAGCAGCGGGGAGAGGGCGCGATAGAGGGGCGGGTAATTCTTCTGCGCCGAGTCCCGCCCCACCGTGACGAGGACCGCCGCCCCCTCGGGGAAGCCGAACTCGGCCCGCGCCGCGCGCCGCTCCTCCGCCGTTGGCGGGCGGAACCGCTCCGCGTCGATCCCCAGGTAGATCGAGACGATCCGCCGGGGCGGAATGCGGAGCGTCTCCAGCGCGAACTGCCGCTCATCGGGCGAATCGGCGATCGCGATGTCCCGCTGCCCCAGGACGTGCTCGATGAAATTGAACAGCCGCGCCCAGACGTCCCTCCGCCCGTCGAGGCCGTAGTAGGCGTGGGGCGTGTAGATCACGGGCGGGAAGCCGGGGACGATCCGCTTCAGCGTCCGGCAGAGGCCGCCCGCCTTCGAGCTCTGCGCATGGATCACCTGGGGGCGGCGGCGCCAGACCAGCCAGACCAGCCTGGCCATCGCCACGGCGTCCCACGGCTCCGGGGCATTCGCCACCTCCAGGTCGAGCCCCTTCCCGCCGCGCGCCTCGACCCGCGCGACGAGCCCCGACAGGCCGTGCCCCGCGCGGCGGCTGGAATAGGCGAGGTCGACGGTCACCTCCGGGTGCTCCCGGTGGAGTGTCGCGACCAGGGAGCAGGTGTAATCGAAAACGCCGTCCTTCCCCGGTTCGGAGACGATCAGGAGGCGTTGGAGATTCATTGAGACGCCTTAAGGTAAGGCACTTCGCGGGAGCGTACCGTTCAGACAAAAAGATGCAAAGGGACTTTTCCCCTTTTCTCCCCAGGGGGACGTTGGTAATCCCCATGGATGAGTTCTAACGACTACCTCGTCTTCGGCCAGCCCCTCATCGCCCGCGACGAGATCGACGAGGTCGTTGACTCGATGCAGAAGGCGTGGCTCGGCACCGGGCCGAAGGCCGCCGCCTTCGAGAAAGCCGTCGCCACCTATAAAACGAATCCCGGCTCCCCCGCCCCCTACGCCGTCGGCCTCAACTCCTGCACGGCGGGCCTCCACCTCAGCTGCCTGGCCCTGGGCCTGGAGCCGGGGGACGAGGTCATCACCACCGCGATGACCTTCTGCGCCACCGTCAACGCGATCATCCACGCCGGGGCCACCCCCGTCCTGGCCGACGTCGATCCCGCCACCTTCAATATCGACCCCGCCGACGTGGCGCGGAAGATCACCCCCCGGACGAAGGCCCTCCTTCCCGTCCACTTCGCCGGACGCCCGTGCGACATGGACGCCCTGATGGCCCTCGCGAAGAAGCACCGCCTGCGCGTGATCGAGGACTGCGCCCACGCCATCGAGACCCTCTACAAAGGACGCGCCGCCGGGACGATCGGCGACTGCGGGGCGCTCAGTTTCTACTCGACGAAGAACATCGTCACCGGCGAGGGCGGCATGGTCCTGACCGGGGACGAGGCGATCGCCGCCCGGATCAAGATGCTGGCCCTCCACGGCATGAGCCTCGACGCCTGGAAGCGCTTCTCCGACGACGGCTACAAGCACTACGACGTCGCCGAGGTCGGCTTCAAATACAACATGATGGATATCCAGGCCGCCATCGGCCTGCGGCAGATAGAGAAGATCGGCCCCTACTGGGAGCGCCGCCTGGCCGTCTGGAACCGGTACCAGGACGCCTTCGCCGGGTTGCCCCTGACCCTCCCGGCGCCCCTGGAAGACACCGCCGCGACGGGGAGCAAGCACGCCCTCCACCTCTACACGATCCTCATCGATCCGGCCCGGACGGGCGGCGTCGATCGGGACGCCTTCCTCATCCACCTCCACCGCCTGGGCATCGGGACCGGCGTCCATTACCGGGCGATCCCGACCCACTCGGCCTACCGGAAACGCTTCGGATGGGAGCCCGCGGACTGGCCCGTCGCCCACCGGATCGGGGAGCAGACCGTCTCCCTCCCCCTCTCCGCGAAATTAACCGACGCCGACGTCGACCGCGTCGTCGCCGGGGTGAAGAGCCTGATCCGCTAGGCACCGGGACCGACCGCGATGGACGCACCCCGGATCGTGGCGGTGATCGGCGGCGGCCCCGCCGGGCTCCGCGCCGCCGAGGTCGCCGCCGAAGCGGGATGCGCCGTGACGGTCTTCGACCGGAAACCGTCGCCGGGGCGGAAATTCCTCCTCGCCGGGGTCGGCGGACTGAACCTGACCCATTCGGAACCGCTTGAAACCTTCGTCTCCCGCTATCGCGGCGGGGGGGACCGGTGGCCCTCGCTCCTGGCCGACTTCGGCCCGGAAGCCCTCCGCGCGTGGGCGGCCGACCTCGGCGTCCCCACCTTCGTCGGCACCAGCGGCCGCGTCTTCCCGGAGGCGAAGAAGGCCGCCCCCCTCCTCCGCGCCTGGATCGCCCGGCTGAAGAAAGAAGGCGTCGCCTTCCGCTTCCGCCACGCCTGGCGCGGGTGGGAGGGGACGGAGGGAGGGCTCCATCTTCTGTTCGATCACGAAGGGCGGGCCGTCTCCTATCCCTGCCACTCCGCCGTCCTCGCCCTCGGCGGCGCCTCCTATCCGGAAACGGGATCGGACGGGAGCTGGGTGCCGCTGCTGGAGGCGCGGGACATCGCCGTCGCGCCGTGGCGGGCGGCGAATTGCGGCTATGCCGTCGCGGGCGGATGGCCCGAGGCGGTCCTCGCCGCCGCCGAGGGGAAGCCGTTGAAGAACATCGCCCTCACCGCCGGGGAACGCCGGATCGAGGGGGAGGCCCTCGTCACCCGCTACGGCATCGAGGGGAGCGCCGTCTACGCCCTCGGCGCGGCGATCCGGGAGAGCGACCCGCGCGTTGTGCGAATCGACTTCAAGCCCTCCCTCTCCGCCGAGGAACTCCTCCGCCGTTGGGGGACGCCGCCCCGTTCCTCCGCCGCCTTCCTCGCCGCGGCGGCGCCCCGCTGGCGCCTGGGTCCCGCCGCCGTCGCGTTGCTGGAATGGGGGGAGCGGGAAAATCCCTCCCCCACCCCCCGCGCCCTGGCCGAACGGGTGAAGGACTTCCCCCTCCCCCTCGGCGAAGCCCGCCCCCTGGCCGAGGCGATCTCCTCCGCCGGAGGCGTCGCATGGCGGGAGCTGGACGACAGCCTGATGCTCCGCGCCGCCCCCGGCCTCTTCGTCGCCGGGGAGATGATCGACTGGGAGGCCCCGACCGGGGGGTATCTTCTTCAGGGGTGCTTTGCGACGGGGACCAGGGCGGGGAGGGGGGCGGCGGGTGGAGGGTGATGCCCTTCGGGACCGGGTACAATCGCTTACGCTTGC
>CAISZB010000164.1 GCA_903889845.1 uncultured Verrucomicrobium sp.
CCTCAGCCTCCAGCTAAGAGCCTGTAGGGGGAGAGAAGCGCGCGCTGGAAGCTTTTCTCCTCCCGAGGCGCAGCCTCGGCTGAATCCCCGAATCTCCGAGGGTACGTATGGCGTGGGGAGACGGTACCAAAACGCCTAGACTCCTATTGGGAGAAGGGCCTTTTGCCGTGGATGCCCTCTCCCGTTGGCACACGCAGTCGCGTCCCCCCTTAAAACACCGGTTCCTCCAAGATCGCGATCCACGCCTTCGCCGCCGGGGAGAGGGGGCGCCCCTTCCTCCACGCCAGGCCGGGGTGCCAGCCCAGGTCGGCCTCGTCGAGAGGGACGGCGCGGATCGGGAGCCTTCTCTGGACCTCGACGACGAGCCGGGGGAGGAACCCGACGCCCAGGCCCGCGGCGACGAGGGCCATGATGAAATCGGCCTGCCCGCTGCGGGCTGCCGTGGCGGGGACGAAGCCCCGCTTCCGGCACGCCTCCAGGATGATCGCGTTCAGCGCGAAGCCCTCCTCGAAGAGGATGAACGGCTCCCGCGCCAGCCGCTTCAGCCGGATCGGTTCCCCCTCCGGCCAGGCGAAGCCGGGGGGGAGGAGCGCCATGAGCGGCTCCCGCCGCAGCGCCTTCCACGCGCACCCTTTCATCACGGGGAGAAGGGTGATCGCCAGCTCCAGCTCCCCGGCCAGGACCGCCTGTTCCAGCTTCCGCCCGCCCGCCTCGCGCAGCTCGATCTCGACCTCGGGATGGCGCTGGCGGTAGGCGGCGACCGCCCCGGCGAAGAGGACCCCGCTGCCCAGCGGCGGCAGGCCCAGGCTGAGCCGGCCCCGGCGCATCCCGCCGATCTCGGCCAGTTCCCGGGCCAGCTCCTCCTGCTCCCGGAGGATCGTCACGCAGCGGCGGTAGACCGCCTCCCCGGCCGCGGTCAACCGCCGCGTGCCGATCACGCCGCTCCCGCTCCGTTCCAGGAGGGGGGCGCCGCAGGCGTGTTCGAGGCGCGCCACGGCCTTGCTCACCGTCGGCTGGGTCGAGCCGAGGGCCTTCGCCGCCTTGGAGAAGCCGCCCCGCTCCACCACGGCCCGGAAGGCGCGGAGGTTCCGAAGGTCCATGACTATTCCATTAGGGAATAAAATGCATTCGATCAATTCATTTGGAGAATGGAATGGGGAGTGCGAGAATCTCCCTCCGATGAAAAAGCGCCCCGTCTCCCCGTTGCGGAAGCTGGGCCTGGTCTACCGGAAGAGCGCCCTGCTCCAGGTCGCCCTCCTCATCGCCCTCTGGGGCGGGTGTCAGGCCGCGGTGACGGCGACCCGTCTGCCCCTGCCGGCCGGGGTCCTCGGTTTCTTCGTCCTGGTCCTCGGCCTCCAGCGGCGGTGGATCGCTCCCGCCCTCTTCCATCGCGGCGCGGCGGGGCTGCTCGACCATCTCTCCCTCTTCTTCGTCCCGGCGATGGTCGCCCTCATCGGCAAGCCGGAACTCTTCGGGACCCTCGGCCTGAAGCTCCTCCTGGCCGTCGTCGTCGGGACGCTGCTGGTGATGGGGAGCACCGTCCTCGTCATCGACCTCTGGCTGCGGGCCAGTCTGCGGGCCGAGGCGAAATCGCTGGCGTCCGCCGCTCCCTCCGCCTCCTCCTGACCCGGTGCCGAGGCCGATCCGATGAACCTCCTGCTCCCCCTCTTCTGGATCGCCGCGACGCTGGGGGTTTATTTTCTCGCCCTCCGGGCCTATCGCCGGAGGCCCCGGTGGTGGACCTCCCCGCTTCTCCTCACGTGGCTGGGATGCGTGCTGGTGGTCGTCGCCTGCCGCGCCTCGTATGCGGAGTATTTTCGCGGGGCGCGCTGGTTCGTCTTCCTCCTCGGCCCGGCGACGATCGCCTTCGCCCTCCCGGTCTACCGGCACCGGGCGCTGATCGCGCGGCACGGGCGGGTGATCGCGGCGGGCGTCGTCGTGGGAAGCGTCGTTGCGCTCGCCAGCGGGTGGGCGCTGTCCCGGCTCCTCCGCCTCCCGCCCGAGGTCGAGGCGAGCCTCCTGCCCCGCTCCGTGACGACGCCCTTTGCGGTCGAGGTCTCCGCCCGCCTCGGGGGAAGCCCGGAGCTGACGGCTTCCCTCACCGCCGTCACCGGCCTCTTCGGCGCGGCGGTCGGGGAGGGGCTTCTTTTATGGCCGCCGCTCCGATGGTTGGGCGTCCGCGCCGCCGCCTTCTCCTCGGGCGCGATGCTGGGCATGGGCGCCCACGGCGCGGGCGTCGCCCGGGCGCGGGAACTGGGGAGCGAGGCCGCCGCCGTCGCCGGGGTGACGATGATCTTCGCGGGGTTGGTGAACGTGATCGGGGCGTCGGTGTTCGTGATGGTCCGGCAGTACCTTTGAAGGGGTCTTGGGTTTTCGGCGATTGCTTGTATTGCTTGCCATCAATTTTCGCCAAAGCATAGTAGGCTCCGTTTGGGGGCGGGGAGAGGCTTTCGGCAACCGTTTTGAACTTCTTTCCCCCGGTCATGGGAGAAATCCAGGGCTACCAAAAGGCTTGCGACCCCCCATTTCCACCCAAACAAAAGCGGGATATAAAATGCTTTATATCAAGCCCATGTGCCCGTAGCTCAGTCGGATAGAGCAACGGATTTCTAATCCGTCGGTCGCTGGTTCGAATCCAGCCGGGCATGCGGCGGGAGGATGTGCTATCTGCCCTTTGCCAATGGGTTTGAAAGGATGCAGGACTAGCCCGGACTAGGCTGTAAGTCCCTACGGCTCAGAGACGAGCGGCGGGTCGCTGTCTGCCAAACCACCGCCGCCGAGGTTTGTTCAATCCAGGCTCCCCGCTCGCCGGATTGCAAAGAGTTTGTTTCCAGAAGCAGGCCCGTGCAGGCGGTCGGCACAGGCCGTGCAAGGCCGCTTACGAAAGCAGGTGCCGCCCGCCGGTCGTGCCGATGGCGGCGTTGAGTTGGGTCTTCTTCCCTTCCCGGAACCCGGCCATGATGGCGGATTCATTCTTCCGGGTCTTCCTCTGAGGGACGGTGCCGGTCTCCCCGAGGAGGTCGTGCATAGCCTCCTCTCGTGCCGCCTCCTGGTCCCGCAGGACGACGGCGAACTTCTCATGCTCTAAGAGGAGCTGGTCGCGGCGCGGCCCGAGCTGGTGGTGGATGCCGTAGAAGAACCCAGCAACGAAGTTGATCCTCTTGGCTCCGCCCGTCTTCCGGCGGGCTTCCTTCTCCCCCTTCTCGTAAACCCGGACGCACTCCCGGCAAGTGCGGATCAGGAACTCGATGACGTATTCCGCCACGGCAATGTCCGCCTCCGTGCCGAACAGAACGACCGACTCCCTGTCGGGGTAGCCGTAGCAGGGCGTCACGTTGAAGTAAGACCGAGCCACGGCGACGGCCCCGCGCTGCTCCCGGCTGACCCGCTTGCCGGTCGGGAAGTGGCGGTGAATAATCTCCTGCACCTCCTCGTCGTCCCCCAGGCTGGCGAGGTCGAGGTTGTGGCGGTCGGCCTCCTCCATCGCCTTCTTCATCGCCAGGGCGGCCTCGTGGGCGTTGGCCGACCCCGCCAGACGGAGGAGCTTCTTGATCTTGTCCAGGGTGGACGCCGACACTTCCGCCGCTGTCTTCTTCGGGGGCGCGTCGAAGTCGAACTCGGGTTGCTCGTTCATAACGTCCCCCGCTCGACGGTGGCGATCCCGGCGAAGCGGACGGGCCGCCCTTCGCCGCAGCGGGTGTGAGCCTTCAACCGGAGCGCCGCGCTGCCGCCTGCGCCGGTCAGGGCGACGGCCTTCCGCGTCACCGTCTCCCAGGCCACCGCGTCGTCAGCGTCCGACCTGAGCGCCGAGGCCACCGTCGCCGTCACGTATTCCGCAGGCCGGTCTTCCTGAGTGGGGGCGAGGACGACCAGCGTCCAGGCCAGCGCCGCGCCCTCCTCCACCGGCAGGGGAACCTCGACCTCCATCTCCTCCCCAGGCGCGAGGACATGCTCGAAGAGAACCGACGAGGCCAGCCGCGAGCCGGGGTAATCGTTCTGGTGGATTACTACCGCTCGGACGAGGAGGGGCGACAGCTCCGGGCGGCGGCTCATCAGCATCGCGCAGCGGCGCGTCACCAGCGGGGCGGCGAAGCTCGTGCCGTAGTCCAGCACCCGCGCCGAAGCGTTCAGGGAGACGAGGTGGAAGGGAGCATCGTCGTCTCCGCCGAACGCCAGGACGTCGGGCTTGCGGGAAGCGCCGGGGCGACCGGGACCGGCGGCGGAGTAGTCGACCGCCCGGCGCTTCCGGCCCACCGCTCCCACGGAAAGGCAGTTGACCGAATCAGCGGGGGCCTGGATGCGCCCGTGATCGTTGCCCACGGCGACGACGGCAAGGAAGTCATGCGCGTAGGCCAAGCGATCCAAGGCCGCCGTGAAGGGGGAAATCTCCTCGTCCGTGATCGCCCCCGGAGGGCCGAAGCTCAGGTTGACGATGCGGATTCCGGCGTCGACCAGCTGCGGAATGATCCGCTCCATCTGGCCGACGATCTCGCGGAGGTCCATGTCGGCGGGGTCGCTGATCGGGAAGACCCGGAGGGAGTGGATCGAAAGCGCCGGGACGGGCAGCACCGCACGCGAGGAGAACGGGTTGAGGGGGCCGTGCAGGATCGCCCCGGCCACCGCCGACCCGTGGGCGAGGCATTCGGGGTGGAGGGGGACCATGCTGATATGATGCTCGTCGACGAAGCCCCGCAGGAGGGGAGCATCGGCGTCCACGCCACCGTCGAACATGGCGACCTTGATCGGGCTTGGAGCCACCCCGACCGGAGGCAGCGGCGCTCCGGTCATGAAGCACTCCCGCTGGGCTCGACGTTCCGGCCTCATTCCGTCCTCTCCGTCAGCTCCAGGCTCCTCATCTTCGGGTGCAGCTCCTCCACGGCCAGGGCGGCGCGGACCACGTCGGCGGCGGAGACGACGCCGTGCCGCCTGAGCCCGAACTCGTCCTCGCAGGTGAACTCGTATTCGTTCCCGCAGGCGCGGCGGATAGCCTCCTCGGCAATCGCCTCCGCCGTCTCGTAGTCGAGGGCGACCGAGTGGGTCGTCTTCAACCGGACGAAGGCGCGGAGGACGTCGCGCACGGTATCGACGGTGAAGGCGTGGACGTTCTCCCCGCGCATCCGGCGGAGGAAGAAGTGGATGTCAGGACTGCTCATGGGCTTCAAAAGCTAAGGTTGATTGGCAGGGCTTTGGGCTCCCCCCCCCCCCCCCCCTTTCCTGTTTCCCTTTTTC
>CAISZB010000165.1 GCA_903889845.1 uncultured Verrucomicrobium sp.
CCCCTCTTTGGCGATAAAGCGGGTTGCCTCCAGCTGTACAGGTAAGCGCAAAGCGCGAGTCTACCCTGCCCCGAAGGGGCGGCCTTCCTCTTCGCGCCCCCCCCCTCCCCAGCCCTAAGTGGATTTGCTCAGGCCGACGAACTTCACGTACCACATTAAATACCCCTTTCCCCCTCCTCCTCCGTACCCCCACGGAATCAGGCTGTACCCCAAATCCTCTGTTTCGAACCCCCTGCCGAAGCCGCGCAACCATGCCCCTGCGGGGGGGCGGGTGGGTCAAGCGGTTTTCGTGAAAAAAAGATGTGTCAAATCGGGGGTTTTTTCTTGCGGGTACCCGTGGGGATTTTTAGGTTCACCATCCGCCGTATGGTTGCCGCTTTCCCCACGTCCCCCGCTTCCACCCCCCGCGCTCCCCGGCTCGGCCTCGGGGCGATCGCGCGGCGCCCTCGGGAAACCGCCCGCCACGGGACTCCCCTTTCGCCTCGGGTTTTCACGCGTTTAAACATGAAAACATCCGGTGTGAATAACTGCGCGGTTATTCGCCCTTTTGCCGCCACAATTCCGTCTTTATTCCGCCACGAAAGGGTTTCCTTCATTCCCGCCGTCGTGGAAAGCGTTGCAACTCCCTGCTACGTTGAGACTTCCATTCTGCCTTTTTCGGAAACCGCCACGGGGTGTGGCGTGTTTTTGGGTTGAAAAGGGTGCGGTTCTTGATCCGAATAAGTTGTGAATAAGCTTCCCCCTGCTGTCCCGCTCAACGAGTTATGGAGCCGCGTCTGCGACGAGCTCCGCAACATCGTTTCGCCCGACGCCGTCGAGCGGTGGTTCCTCCCCCTGCGGGTCGAGGCCCTCACGGAGGGAGCGGGGAAAAAGGCCCCGGTCCTGACGCTCCTGGCCTCCAACACGATCTACTCCTTCTGGATCGAGGAGAACTACCTGCCCCAGCTGCGCGGCGTCCTGGCGCAGCTCCTCGGCAAGAAAACCGTCCAGGTCGCCTTCAAGGCCATGACAGTGGCCGCGACTCCGGTCGCTTCGACTCCCGCCTCAACCTCAACGGCCGCGACCACCCCGGCCTCCGAGGCGTTCCCCGTCCAGGACGACTTCTTCCCCGCGCCGACCGCCCCGGTGCCTTCCCTCCCCGCCCCCGCCTTCGACCTCACCGCGCCGGAACGCTCCCCCGCCGAGGCCTCCGGCCTCAATCCCCGGAACACCTTCGACCTCTTCGTCGTCGGACCGAACAACCAGTTCGCCGCGAACGCCGCCCGCGCCGTCGCCGACGCCCCGGCCCGGAGTTTCAACCCCCTCTTCATCCACGGCCGCGTCGGCCTGGGCAAGACCCACCTGATGCAGGCCATCGGGAACCGCCTCCTCAAGAAGAAGGGCGGCGGCCAGTTCAAGGTGAAGTACGTCACCTCCGAACAGTTCACCAACGACTTCATCACCGCGATCCAGCAGGGCGACCTCTCCCGCTTCCGCAAGCGGTACCGCCACGTCGACGCCCTCCTGATCGACGACATCCAGTTCCTCGCCGGGAAGGACCGTTCCCAGGAGGAATTCTTCCACACCTTCAACGCCCTCTTCGACGGGAGCAAGCAGATCGTCCTCACCAGCGACGCGCCCCCCTCGGAAATCGCGAACCTCGAAAAGCGGCTCAGTTCCCGCTTCGAGTCGGGCCTCACCCTCGAGATCCAGACGCCGGGCATCGAGACCCGCCTCGCCATCCTCCGCACGAAGGTCGAGGCGATGCGCGTCGCCCTCCCCGACGAAGTCCTCGTCTACATCGCCGAGCGGATCAAGACGAACATCCGCCGGCTAGAAGGGGCCCTGACCCGCGTCGCCGCCTACGCCTCCCTCCACACGCAAAGCGGCCAGGTCATCGCCCTCCCGCAGGTCGAGTCCCTCCTGAAGGACCTCCTCCAGCACGAGTCGCCCGCGACCGTCTCCATCGACGCGATCCAGCGGAAAGTGGCCGAGACCTTCGACATCCGCCTGGCCGACATGACGAGCAAGCGGCGTCCCGCCAGCATCGCCAATCCGCGGATGATCGCCATGTACCTCTCGCGCCGTCTCACCGCCAGTTCCCTGGCCGAGATCGGCGAGGCCTTCGGCGGGCGGGATCACGGGACCGTCCTTCATGCGCAGAAGACGATCGAGGCCCGGATGCAGGCGGACCCGAAGCTGAATCAGCAGATCGATCAGTTGGTGTCGCGGTTGGGGGCGTAGGGGGGGGACGCGGGGGATGGCCTCCCCTTCGGGGCAGGGTAGA
>CAISZB010000166.1 GCA_903889845.1 uncultured Verrucomicrobium sp.
CCTAGGTGGAGAGCCTTTCCGGGCCAACGCGACCCACCGGAGATTCTAAACAGTTTCTAAGAAGCTGTGTATTACGCCTCCTACTGGGACTGCGATGCCGGCGTCAACGACAACGGCAAGCTCTCCCCCCACGCGCAATACCGAAGGTGTCCCGTATGAGGACCACTTCCCCAATGCGGCGAAGGCTTTTCTCGAATTGCTCGGGAAAAGCGATTGAGCGGTTGCGTTCCGGGGCGGAAGAGGGTTTCTTTTCCCATGCCGTCCGTTCCCGAGCCCGAGCTGCCCGATACTTCCGTCCCTCCCGTCGTCCCGCTTCCGGCCCGCGACCCGTATTCGGCCTTCCGGCATGGGCCCTATCGCTTCCTTTTTACCGGGCGCCTTCTCTTCCTGGTGGGGAGCCAGATGCAGACGGCGGCGGTCGGCTGGCTCCTCTACGAGCGGTTCGGGACGGCGATGGCGCTGGCCTATGTCGGCCTCGTGCAGATCGTCCCGATCTTCTGTTTCGTCCTCCCGGCGGGGCACCTGGCCGACCGGGTCGACCGGCGACGGGTCGTCCTCGGCGGGCTCTCGGTCTCGCTTTCGTGCTCCCTGGGGCTGGGGCTCCTCTCCCACCTCGGCGGACCGGCGCAATGGATCTATCCGATTCTCTTCGTCCTGGCCGTGGGGCGGGTCTTCACGATGCCCGCGATGGGGGCGCTCCTGCCCGCCGTCGTCCCCCGGGAGCTGCTCGGGAACGCGACGACGTGGAACAGTTCCCTCTTTGAGTTGAGCGGCCTGGTCGGTCCCGCCGTCGGCGGGGGGATCATCGCGATGACGGGGTCGGCGACGCCGGTTTTCTTCATCGCGGCGGCGTGCTCCCTGGTCTGCCTGGGCCTCTTCGTCTCCCTGCGGGGGAGGTTGCAAAAGGCGACGGCGGCGAGGGCGAAGGCCGCCAAGGTGGCCTCCTGGCGCGACGTCGTCGGCGGGCTCCACTTCATGTTCCGCAACCGGCTCCTCTTCGCGGCGGCGAGCCTCGACCTCCTCGTCGGCCTCTTCGGCGGGGTGACGGCGCTCCTCCCCGTGGTGGCGAAGGATATCCTCCACGCCGGGCCGCAGGGCTTCGGCTGGCTGCGGGCGGCGCCTTCCTTCGGCGCGGTGGCGATGGCGATCGTCACGGCCTACCTGCCTCCCTGGAAGCGCCCGGGCCGGGTCCTTTTCACGGCTTTCGTCGGGTTCGGGTTGGCGATCGTCGCCTTCGGGTTCTCCCGGGTTTTCTGGCTCTCCTTCGCGCTGTTGGTCGTCACCGGCCTCTTCGACAACCTCAACGTCGTCATCCGGCAGACCCTGATGCAATACATCACGCCGGACGAGATGCGGGGCCGGGTCACCTCGGTCAACTTCCTCTTCGTCGGCTGCTCGAATGAGTTGGGAGCCTTCGAGTCGGGCCTCACGGCGCAGTGGTTCGGGACGGTCCCGGCGATCGTCCTGGGCGGCGTCGGCACGCTGGCGATCGTGACGGCGGCGATGGCCTTTTCCCCGGAGCTGCGGAAGCTCGGGCCGCTCCATAAGGTCGAGGCGGTGAGGGTTTAGGGGGGGCGCGAAGGGCCTGTCGGCCCTTCGGGACCGGGGATAATCGCTTGCGCTTCCCTGTACAGCTCCATGCCCACCG
>CAISZB010000167.1 GCA_903889845.1 uncultured Verrucomicrobium sp.
AGTACGTCGTGGCCGATGGGGACGTGCTTGAGTTCCGCTTCAATGTTTGAGAAGATCCTCCCTCTCGGAGATCTTCACCATGCGTTCCCGTTTTCACCTCGCCGCCCTCCTGCTCATCGGGACCGCCGCGCTGCTGATGCTGTCGGCTTCCGCCCGCGCGGATGACGATGCCGACGAGAACGAGAGCGGCGGCGGATCGGGGCAGAACATCTCCTCCAAGGGGGGCTCCCTCAAGCGGCACAGCGGCGAGGTCATCGACTGGTGGTACAACCGGGCGCTGATGCCGCTCGTCTGGAATCCCGATCCGTCGAAGCCGATTTCGAAAATCGAAATCCGCATCGGCGAGTGCAAGCTCTTCTTCTACCAGGGGGACGCGGTGGTGGGGGCAACCTCCATTTCGACCGGCAGGGAAGGGCACGCCACCCAGACCGGCACCTTCGCGGTGACGCAGAAGGACAAGGATCACCACTCCAACCTTTACGGCTCCTTCGTCGATGCTTCCGGCAATACCGTGAGCAGCAACGCCCAGTCCGGTCAGGCCGCCCCCTCCGGAAGCCACTATGAAGCGGCACCGATGCTCTGGTTCCTCCGCCTCAGCGACGACGGCACCGGTCTCCATGCCGGGTACGTGACGGGGACCCCCGCCTCCCACGGTTGCATCCGTCTTCCCCCGCCCTTCGCGGAGGACCTCTTCTCCCTCGCCCAGGTCGGGACGAAGGTCGAGATCAAGCCGTAGCCGGGCCACAGGTAAAATCCCGCCGAAATGCCGCATTGCATTTTGCCTCGACGAACGTAGATTGAGGCGACAGTTTCCCGAAGGATTTGGGATATGCGCCTCTCTCTTTTTTCTGCTTATTCGGTCGTGCTTTTCGCCGCGACCTTTCTTGGTCCAAATGGTCCGGCGCAGGCCTCCGACGCGACGCACGGCTTTTCCCAAGTCGTTTCCTCGAAGGGCTCCCTGAAGCCGACGGAGCATTACGGCTTCGACCCGATGTCGGCCTTCCATCTGATGCCGATCGTCTGGCGTCCCGATCCCGCTAAGCCGATCTCCCGGATCGAAGTCCGCCTGGGCGAGTGCAAGCTCTTCGTCTATCAGGGCGAGGGCAAGGACGAGCAGGTCGTCGGGGCGACCTCGGTCTCGACGGGGCGCGAGGGGTACGACACCCGGCCGGGCAGCTTCGAGATCATCGAGAAGGACAAGGACCACCACTCGAACCTTTACGGTTCCTTCGTGAATGCCAGCGGCGGCATCGTCAACGATCGGGCCGAGGCCGGGCAGGCGGCCCCCTCCGGCACCCACTACGAGGCGGCGCCGATGCTCTGGTTCCTGCGGATCACCGACAGCGGGACCGGCCTCCACGCCGGGTTCGTGACGGGGACCCCGGTCTCCCACGGTTGCATCCGCCTCCCCCCGTCCTTCGCCCAGGACCTCTTCGCCCTCGCCCAGGTCGGGACGAAGGTCGAGGTGAAGCCGTAGAGCTTCACGGCCCTACACCGCCCGACCGAATTTCTTTTCCAGTTCCCCCTTCGTGATCTGGATCATTGTGGGGCGGCCGTGCGGGCAGGTGTAGGGGAGGTGGCAGGCCATGAGATCGGCCAGCAGCCGCTCCGCCTCGCCGGGGGAGAGGCGGTCGTTGGCCTTCACGGCGAGGCGGCACGCCTTCTTCGCCACGGCTTCCTCGCTGAGGCGGCGTTCCTTGCGCGTCTCGCCGCCCTCCTCCTGCAAGTCGGCCAAGAGGGTGCGGATCAGTTCGGGGACGTCGCCCCGGTTCCGCGCGTTGGCGATCATCGGCGGCAGGGCGTCGACGAGGAAGGTCCGCGCGCCGAAGGCGGTGATGCCGAGGCCGATGGCCTGGAGTGATTCCAACTGCTTTTCGAGGAAGGCGCTTTCCCGGGGCGGCAGTTCCAGGGTGGCAGGCAGGAGGAGGCGCTGCGACTCGACCTCGCGGCGGCGGAGGCGGTCGAGGAGCCGTTCGAAGAGGATCCGCTCGTGCGCGGCGTGCTGGTCGATGAGGACGAGGCCCTCGGGACTCTCCGCGACGATATAGAGCTTCGCGACGATGCCCAGGAGCCGGAGGCCGAGGGGGGAAGGCGAAGCCGAAGCCGGTTCGGGAATCGGCGTGGAAGGAAGCGGGTCGAGGCCGGGCCGAGGGAGGGGGGCGAGGGGGGCTTTCTCCTCGGGGATCGGGAGATCGGTCTGGCGCGGAGGGAGGGCCGCGTCCGGCGTCCGGGGGATGGCGGCGGGGAGAGGGTTCTCCGCGCTGCGCGGGGAGGGTGGCGGAGTGAAAAGGGCGGTGGCGTCGTAACGGAGCGGGGTTTGGGGCGGGGTTTCGCGGACGGAGAAGGAGACGGAGATCGGCGTGTCGGCGAAGCCTTCGAGGGCTTGCTGGATGGCCTTCTTCAGGAAGAAGCGGATGCGGCCCTCGTCGTGGAACCGGACCTCGCGCTTGGCGGGGTGGATGTTGACGTCGAGGTCTTCCGGGGCGAGGTCGAGGAAAAGGACGGTGACGGGGTAGCGGCCCCGCATGAGGGCGTTGTGGTAGCCCTCCTGAAGGGCGTAGTGGAGCGTGCGGCTCTCGACGGGGCGCCGATTGACGAAGAGGAATTGCTCCTGCCGCGTGGCGCGGCTGACGCCGGGCCGTCCGACGAAGCCGGAGAGCTTCAGGTCGCCGTCCTCCCCGGCGATGGGGACGAGGTCGGCGGCCCAGGCGGGGCCGAAGAGGGCGGCGATCCGCCGTTCCAGGTCCTGTCCGGCGGGCCAGCGGACGGGGGTGTCGTCGTCGTGGACGATGTCGAAGCCGACGTCGGGGCGGGCCAGTCCGGCGAGGAGGAGGATGTGCTGGAGGTGGGCCAGTTCGGTCTTCTCCGTCCGGAGGAATTTCCGCCGGGCGGGGAGGTTGTAGAAGAGGGAGCGGACCTCGATCCGGGTGCCGGAGGCCAGCCCGGCCTCGCGGACGGAGAGGAGTTTGCCGCCGTGGACGGAGACCTCGGTCCCCTCGATCGCGCCCGGTTCCTGGGTCTGGAGGAGGAACTTCGAGACGGAGGCGATGCTGGGCAGGGCCTCCCCGCGGAAGCCGTAGGAGTGGAGGTGGCGGAGGTCGTCGGTCTCCCGCAGTTTGCTGGTGGCATGGCGTTCCAGGCAGAGGAGGGCGTCGTCCCGGTTCATGCCGCTGCCGTCGTCGCTGACCTCGACGAGGGAGCGGCCGCCGCCGCGCGTCCGGACGCCGACGCGCTTCGCCCCGGCGTCGAGGGAATTTTCCAGGAGCTCCTTCAGGACCGAGGCGGGCCGCTCGATCACCTCCCCCGCCGCGATCTGGTTCGCGACGTGCTCGGTCAGGAGGCGGATGCGGGACGGGGAAGACACGCTTTGAAATTTGGGGAAGTACGCGTACCTTGGCGATATGAAAGTACGGAT
>CAISZB010000168.1 GCA_903889845.1 uncultured Verrucomicrobium sp.
CCTCGTCCATCTTTACCGCAACGCCCAATACCATCTTACGGCCCTGCTCCAGGAACTCGAATGGATCCTGAATTCCCGAAAGAACCTTCAGGACTTCCTGGCCCAGCCGGGCTTGACCGAAATCCAGCGAGCGGCCCGGTGGCTGGTTCGGAACAAGATTTCCTTCGGCGGCAAGATGACCAGCTTCGGCGTGGCCCGGACGGGCGGAGGCGGAGCCAGCGGCTCCCGAGAAGGCCTCGCCGAATCCTTGCGCGCCTTCAACGCCCGAATGGATCGGGTCTCCGTCGAGAACCTTCCCTACGACCGTTGCCTCCGGCTCTACGATGCCAAGGAGAGCTTTTTCTTTGTCGATCCGCCTTACCTGAACTCCGACCCGGCCACATACAAGGGGTGGAACGAGGAACAGATGGGGGCGCTGGAGGAAACGCTCGCCGGACTGAAGGGCCAGTGGCTCTTGACGGTCGACGACAGCGCCTTCAACCGACGCCTTTTCAAGGGGCACCACATCCAGGCGGTGAAAACTTTCAACGGAGGTGTCAACCACGCCAAGCTGCCTCGAGCCCAGTTTGGCGAGCTGATTATTCAGTCCATCACGACAAAACGTCCGCTTGGATGAGCCGCGCAATTTCCCATAGGGATGGCCCGCGTCCTTTCTCGCGGAGAGATCGACCGTGGCATCGCCATCTGCGGCAGCGGCGTCGGGGCATCGGTCGCCGCCAACAAAGTGGCGGGCGTCCGGGCCTGCCTGATTCATGAAACCTTTTCCGCCCACCAGGGAGTGGAAGACGACAACCTGAACATGCTCTGCCTGGGCGGACTGGCGGTCGGTCATGCACTCGCCTGGGAGTTGGTTCTTACTTTTCTCTCCGCCCGATTCAGCGGGGAGGAACGGCATCGGACTCGGCTGGCCAAGGTCGCGAATCTGGAGTCAAAACGGTGACCCGCCCGTCATGAACATTAGCTCACTCAAACAGCGCGGCACATGGAGGCCTCATCGATGAAAGTGACGCCCTCGGCGGGGAATCGAACCTTTGTCTCTCCGGCGTATGTGTCGGTGGACTGACACTACGGGAAGCCGCTTTCAAGGTGCGATCCCAAAGATAGCAGCTATCCGTCGTCATCGCCCTTGACCTTCCGTCCGGCAACAAAAACCTAACTCAATACGCGGTTGGGTGTAAGGCGGGTAACACCCCATACCCTGCGGCCGACTTCATCCACAGACTCCAGTGACTGCACCCGAAATCGGGGCATCGCGAAAACTCGTTATGAAGCAAAAGTGGAATCTGTGAATGTGCTCGTGATCGATATCGGCGGCACCCATATCAAGATTCTCGCGTCCGGACAAAAGGCCCACCGGGAGTTCGATTCAAGCCCCACGTTGACTCCAACCATGATGGTGACAGCAGTCAGGAATCTATCCTCGGATTGGGCCTACGACGCTATCTCCATCGGTTATCCCGGTATCGTACGCCACAATCGTCCCATCGCGGAACCCCGAAACCTCGGAAAGGGGTGGGTCACCTTTGGCTATCGGGCCGCATTCCGACGACCGGTGAAAATGCTCAACGATGCAACCATGCAAGCCTTGGGGAGCTACAGGCACGGGAAAATGCTCTTTCTTGGATTGGGAACCGGCCTGGGGTCAACCCTCATCATGAACCACCTCCTGGAACCACTGGAACTGGGCCATCTGCCTTACAAGAAGGGCACTTACGAGGACTATATCGGCATTCGCGGCTTGGAAAGGGATGGAAAGAAGAAGTGGAGGAAGAATGTCGCGGACATTGTGGCGCTCTTGACTGCCGCGATCGAGCCGGACGACGTCGTGCTCGGCGGAGGCAATGTCAACAAACTGAAAGTCCTGCCCCCGGGATGCCGTCTGGGTGCCAATGAGAACTCGTTCCGCGGGGGGGTCCTCATGTGGCAGAGCGCTTCCCCCAAAGGTTCCAGGCTGCCAACACGGAAAACGAATCAAGTCTCACCATGAAAAAAACGATCAAACCGCTCACCCAACTTCCCGCCTGGAAGGCCCTCGCGGCCAACCACAGACAGATGGAGAAGCGCCCCCTACGGAAACTATTCACCGACGACCCGAAACGGGGAGAGCGGTTGACGGTCGAGGCCGTCGGTCTTTACCTCGATTACTCCAAAAACCGCATTACCGACAAGACCCTCCAATTGCTGGTCCAGTTGGCCAGGGAATCGAATCTGGGCGGACGCATCGATGCCATGTTCCACGGAGATAAAATCAACCTTACGGAGAACCGCGCCGCCCTCCATGTCGCCCTCCGCGCACCCAAGAGCGACATGTTCATCGTAGACGGGGAAAACGTCGTGCCCCGGGTCCATGCCGTGTTGGAAAAGATGACTACTTTTTCCAACGAGGTCCGGAGCGGAAAATGGAAGGGCTATACGGGGAAGCGGATCACCAGCGTCATCAATATCGGCATCGGCGGTTCCGACCTCGGCCCCGTCATGGCCTACGAGGCACTCAAGCACTACAGCGACCGCGGAATCACCTTTCTCTTTGTCTCCAACGTCGACGGCACAGACTTCGCGGAGGCGACTCACGATCTCGACCCAGCAGAGACTCTGTTCATCGTCTCCTCGAAGACGTTCACGACACTGGAGACAATGACGAACGCGGAGAGCGCCCGCGATTGGCTGGTTAATGGCCTTGGGGGCGATCGCAAGGCTGTCGCCAGGCATTTCGTGGCGGTTTCGACGAATGAGACAAGAGTGTCCGCATTCGGCATTGATCCGACGAACATGTTTGGCTTCTGGGACTGGGTCGGTGGCCGTTACTCGATGGATTCGGCGATCGGTCTTTCCACGATGCTGGCTATCGGCCCCGAGCACTTTCATGAAATGCTCAAGGGTTTCCGGGAGATGGATGAACATTTTCGGAACGCTCCCTTCGAAGTCAACATGCCGATCCTGATGGGGCTGCTGTCGGTGTGGAACAACGATTTTCTTGGGGCTCAGACGGTGGCTGTGTTGCCCTACGAGCAGTATTTGAAACGCTTCCCCGCCTACCTCCAGCAGTTGACGATGGAGAGCAATGGCAAGCACGTCACATTCGACGGCAGGGAGGTCGACTACCAAACCGGGCCGGTTTATTGGGGGGAACCCGGGACCAACGGCCAGCATTCGTTTTATCAGTTGATTCATCAGGGCACCCGCCTGATCCCATGCGATTTCATCGCCTTCGCACACTCGCTGACTCCGATGGGCCGCCATCACGACATTCTTCTGGCGAACGTCTTTGCCCAAGCCGAGGCTCTGGCCTTCGGAAAGACCCCGGCTGAAGTCAAGGCCGAGGGGACGCCGACCGCGCTTGTGCCCCACAAGGTCTTCGAAGGCAACCGCCCCTCGAACGTCATCATGGCCGACCGCCTCACTCCGAAAGTTCTCGGCAGCCTCGTCGCCCTTTACGAACACAGCGTCTTCACGCAGGGCGTGATCTGGAACATCGACTCGTTCGACCAGTGGGGTGTCGAATTAGGCAAGGTGCTCGCCCAGAAAATCGTCCCTGAACTCGAAGCCTCAACCACACCGACACTCGCCCACGACAGTTCGACAAACGCGCTGATCCGTCGATACCGTAATGGCAACAAGGCGCATGCTGCGCGCCATCCTCCCACCAAACGGCGGCAGGGGTAGACTCGCCCGAACACATAGCCCGGCGTGGCTGACCTGACTGTTGGCGACATCGACCAAAATACGGAGAATGCTCTCCGCCTTGTTCCTCTCCTACTTCATCTTCGACTTCAACTTGATCCTTTCGCCTGCGACCATGAAGTTGTCATTCCCGAGATGATGCAACGTCTTCGGATTTTTCACCATCGGGTCGACCCATGCCTTGAGGACTTCAAGGATGAACAGGCAATACTTGGTCACCAGCGTGGTATCGGCCACCCGACATTCGAGATTGGCAAAGCACTCAGCAATGAGAGGGGCGTCCACCAGCGCGGCGGGCGTCGGCGTCAGGCCAAACTTTTTGAACTTGTCCAGTTTTGCACCCGACGTGTTGCCGCATCCCACGACTTTTTCGGCGATCTCCACCGTGGGAATCGCGATGACACATTCCTTGCCGGCTCGCAGCAGACCGAAGGAATAATCGCGATTACTGATGATGCAGGCGACGAGTGGCGGCTCGAATTCGACCATGGTATGCCACGACATCGTCATGATGTCGGGGCGACCCTTGCCGACGGTCGTGACCAGGACGACCGGCCCCGGTTCGAGTAAGCCGTAGACCTTGGAAAGGGGAAAGCATTTGAGGGCCATAATGTGGACGGTGCCTCGGCAGTTGTTTTTATCGTCACGGTTAACTCAAACAGCACGGCACAAGGCCGATTTACCTACGGAGAATGACGTCCTCGGTGCGGAACCGAACCTTGGCCTCTTTGGCGTAGGCGTCGGTGGACTGGCGCCGTCCGGCGGCGGCGACGACGACCGTGCGGAGGCCCAGCGGTTCGAGCCCGAGGACGGCGTCATATTGCGCGTGCTCGATTCCCTCCAGCGGGCAGGTATCGACTCCGAGAAGGGCCGCCGAGAAAAGAAATGTACCGAGAGCGATGTAGGCCTGGTGCGCAGCCCAATCGGCCGCCACGGCATGAAGCGGCCCCCGGATCATATAGCCGACGAGCTTCTCCCGGACCCCGCCGAGACTTTCCGGCGACACGTTCCTAACCTCGGCGACCCGGTCGAGAAACCGGGCGATGTAGGCTTCGTCGATATCGCGGCGGGCCGCAAAGACGACCAGACGGGAGGCATCGGTCACCTGGGGTTGATCCCGCGAATGGGAGCGAAGGGCCTTCCGCGTTGCCGGGGCGTCAACGACGATGAAGATCCAGGGTTGAAGGTCCAAGGAAGAAGGTGCCAGCACTAGCGCCGCTTCCAGAGCGCTCCATAGGGCGTCTGGAATCTTGGCGGTAGGGTCGAATTGTTTGGTGGCATAGCGCCAGCGCAGTTGTTCCAGCAGGTGTTCGGGAGAGATTGCGGACATGAGTCCCCTAGTTTTACCACAGATATCAGGGTTCATCATGGGGTGAACACCCCATGACACCCAATTCGGCTCGCGCCTAAGCTCCATGGGGCAAGC
>CAISZB010000169.1 GCA_903889845.1 uncultured Verrucomicrobium sp.
AGTGCATAACAGGCTCTAGGGGAGGCGAACCTTGACAAGGCGCCCTCGGAGAGGGAAAGAAGCCTGGGCCCCACCGGGACGGCTTCGCCCTCCACCCATCGCCTCGTGAAACATCCTCCCCTCCCCCAACCGGCCCCGTCCGCCGCCGATGCGGAAGTCGCCCAGGCCCTGCGGCTCCACCAGGCCGGCCAGGTGCTTGAGGCCCGGGAACGGTATCAAAAGATCGTGGCCCGCCACCCGAACCACGCGGGCGCGCTCAACCTTTTGGGCGTCACCTACCTCCAGACCCGGGAACCCGGGACGGGCGTCCCCCTGCTGGAAAAGGCGGTCCGCCTCCAGACCCGGTTCCACGAAGCCCACTGCAACCTCGGCGCCGCGCTCCGCGCCGTGGGCCGCTACGAGGAGGCGATCGAGGCCTGCCGCAGGGCGATCGCCCTCCAGCCCCGTTATCCCGAGGCCCACAACAACCTCGGCTGCGCCCTGCAGATGCTGGAGCGCCACGAAGAGGCCGTCGCCGCCTACCGCCAGGCCATCGGGATCAAGCCCGATTATCCCGAGGCCCACGGCAACCTCTGCCTCTCCCTCAAGGAACTCCGCCGCTACGCGGAGGCGATCGAGGCGGGCCGCCAGGCCATCGCCCTCCGCCCCGATTCGGCCGACGCCCACAGCAACGTCGCCGCCTCCCTCATCGAGCTCGACCGCCTCGACGAGGCGCTGGAGGCCTGCGCCCGGGCCATCGCCCTCGACCCCGCCTGCGCCGAGGCCCACGGCAACCTCGGCGCCGCCTACCGCCTCCTGAACCGCCCCGAGGAAGCCCGGGCGGCCTACCTCCGGGCCCTCGAACTGAAGCCCGACTTCGAGGCCGTCCGCTGGAACCTCGCCCTCATGTCCCTTTCCCAGGGCCGCTTCCGCGAGGGCTGGCCCGAATACGAGCGCCGCTGGGAGCGGAAGGAGATGCCGCCCCTCGCCGAGACCGGCCTCCCCCTGTGGCTCGGCCAGCCGGAGGTCGACCTGCGGGGCAAGCGGCTCCTCATCCAGTTCGAGCAGGGCTACGGCGACGCGATCCAGATGGTCCGCTACATCCCGCTCCTGGAACGGCGGGGCGTCTCCTGCACGGTCGAGATCCCGGTCCTGCTCCAATCCCTCATCGCGCGCAGCCTGCCCGCCGCCCGCATCGTCGATCCCGGCCAGCCCCCCGAGGGACTCGACTACCGGATCCCCGTGATGAGCCTGCCGATGGCGATGGGGACCCACTCCGAGGCCGACATCCCGAGGCCCAGCCCCTACCTCGCTCCCAGCCCCGAGGCCGTCGAGCGGTGGAGCACCCTCCTCCCGCCCGATCCCCGGCGCAAATTCGGCCTCGTCTGGCGTGGAAACCGCGTCCACGTCAACGACCTGAAACGCTCCGCCCCCCTCGCCGCCTTCCTCCCCCTGCTGGCCCGCAAGGACGTGATCTGGCTCCTGCTCCAAAAAGAGATCACCGCGGAAGAGGCCGAAATGCTGAAGCCGTTCCGGAACGCCGTCGTCCTCGATCCCGCGCTCCAATGCTTCGATGACACCGCGGCGATCCTCATGCACATCGACGTCCTCCTCTCCGTCGACTCCGCCCCCGTCCACCTCGCCGGGGGCCTGGGCCGGAAGACGGCCGTCCTCCTCCCCTTCAGCGCCGACTGGCGCTGGATGGACCGCCGGAGCGACTCCGCCTGGTATCCCACGGCCCGCCTCTGCCGCCAGCCCGCCCCGGGAGACTGGCCGGGGCTCGTCGCCCGGCTGAATGAGGAGATTTGATACTAAATCACATTGATTAAGCCCGAATCACCCCGAAGGGGTGAAAGCAGGTAGCCGGTGGTTGAGCGAAGCGACACCACCGGTAAACAGGGGAT
>CAISZB010000170.1 GCA_903889845.1 uncultured Verrucomicrobium sp.
AGCGTAAGCGATTCTACCCAATCCCGTCGCGGTAGCGACAAAGACCCAAAGGGGAAACTAACTGGCAGGGGCGGGTGCCAACCTGAGGGGGCACCCCTCAGAAGCCTACAAACGCGCGGTGGGCATGGAGCTGTACAGGCAAGCGTAAGCGATTCTCCCCGGTCCCGTAGGGCCGCTAGGCCCTCCGCCCCCCCCCCGAGACATCCCGCGACTTGCGCCCCGCCCCGATTCCCTCTAGCAAGCAGACATGACCCTTTACACCTTCGGCCCCGTCTACCAGGAACGGA
Source organism: uncultured Verrucomicrobium sp. (assembly GCA_903889845.1). GTDB lineage: Bacteria > Verrucomicrobiota > Verrucomicrobiia > Methylacidiphilales > GAS474 > GAS474. Next base: position 288 of record CAISZB010000170.1, read on the forward strand.
TCTGGGGCGGCTCCGCCCTCGCCAAGCTCTACGGACGCACCCTCCCCGCCGCCGACCGCATCGGCGAAAGCTGGGAACTGGTCGACCGGCCCGAGGTCGTCAGCCCCCTCCTCGACGGCAAGACCGACGCCGTCGCCACCCTCCACGACCTCTGGAAAGCCTCCCGCGTCTCCGTCTTCGGCAAGCGCGCCCCCGACGTCGAGCGGTTCCCCATCCTCATCAAGCTCCTCGACTGCCGGGAAACCCTCAGCATCCAGGTCCACCCCCCCGCCTCCGTCGCCCCCCAACTCAAGGGCGAGCCGAAGACCGAGATGTGGTACTTCCTCCACACCGAACCAGGTGCGAAGATCTACGCCGGACTAAAGAAGGGAACCACCCCGGACGCCTTCAAGAAAGCCATCGGCACCCCCGCCCTCGCCGGACTCCTCCACGAATTGCCGACCGAGCCGGGCCAGGCCATGTACCTCCCCTCCGGCCGCGTCCACGCCATCGGCGCCGGGAACGTCATCCTGGAGATCCAGCAGAACTCCGACACCACCTACCGCGTCGACGACTGGGGCCGGATCGACAAGGACGGCAAACCCCGCGCCCTCCACATCGAGGAATCGAAGCTCTCCATCGACTACGACGACTTCGAGCCCCTCTTCGCCCAGCCCCACGGGGAGCGCGTCGTCGAGTCGGCCTACTTCGCCACCCACCGCGTCTTCCTCTACCCCGGCGAATACCGCACCTACAACCCGTCGGGAGAGACCTTCCACTACCACTTCGTCGCCCAAGGCAGCGTCAAAGTCGGCGACCGCACCTTCAAGCCCGGCGACGCCTGGCTCCTCCCCGCCAACGCTCCCCAATACGACACCGTCGCCCAGGAAGGCGATGTGGTCGAACTGGTGACCGTGACGTTCCCGAAATAAATTGCTTTCCCCCTCCGACATGGCCAACATGGCCATGTCGAGAGCGCCATGGAAATCAAGACCGCCCAATTCAAGAACCGCCTCAGCCACTACCTCCGGCAGGTGAAGGAACGCGGGGAGACGATCGTCGTCCTCGACCGCGACGAGCCCGTGGCGATGCTCTGCCCCCTCGACGTCCGCTCCGCCTCTCCCGCCCCGTCCGACTGGACGCGGAAGCGGGCCGTCGAAACGGCGGCGATGAAAAAGGCAGGCCTCACCCTCGTCATGCCCTCCCGCCCCGCAAAAGCCATCCACGCGAAGCCGACTCCGGCCCCCGACGGCAAGACCTCCCTCCACACCGTCGATCTTGTCCGCAAGGGCCGGGATTATTGAGCCTCTTCGGTGAACGCCTTCTGGGACACCAGCGCCGTCCTCGCCCTTCTCTTCGAGGAACCCCACTCCGCCAAAGCGGTTGAAGCCGCCCGTCGCGCCACGGCCTCCTACGCCTGGGCTTGGCTCGAAGTCGAGACCTGGGCCGGATTCCATCGGCGGGGCGGCACGCGGACACAGGAAGCTTCCTGCAAGAGACTCCTGTCGGACTTCTCCTGGATCTCCTTCCCTCCCGAGAAACACCCCGCCCTCCTTGCCCTCAACCGCCGCCACCGGCTCCGCGCGGGCGACATCGGCCATCTCTACTGTCTCCGGGAACTGAGCCGCGCCGTCGGCAACCTCACCCTCGTCTGCTTCGACGAGGAAATCGTCCGCTCGGCCCGCAAAGAGGGGATCGCCGTCTTCTCCTAACCGCGGCAAAAGCGGGCATTGCCACACAGGGGGGATTTCCCTTATAAAGCCCCTCCCCATGTCCCTGATTGTCCAGAAATACGGCGGCACCTCCGTCGGCAATGCCGAGCGGATCAAGAACGTCGCGGCCCGCGTCGCCCGGTGGCGGCGGGACGGCCACCAGATCGTCGTCGTCGTCTCCGCCATGTCGGGCGTCACCGACGGCCTCCTGAAACTCGCCCGCGAGGTCTCGCCCGAACCCGCCGAGCGGGAGATCGACATGCTCCTGGCCACCGGGGAGCAGACCACCATCGCCCTCACCGCCATGGCCCTCCAGGCCGTGGGCACCCCCGCCGTCTCCCTCACCGGGGCCCAGGCCGGGATCGTCACCGACGGCCTCCACACGAAGGCGAAGATCGCCAACATCACCCCGAAGAAAGTCCGCGAGCACCTCGACGCCGGGGAAGTCGTCATCGTCGCCGGGTTCCAGGGGCAGGACACCCAGGGGAGCATCACCACGCTGGGCCGCGGCGGCTCCGACCTCACCGCCATCGCCCTGGCCGCCGCCCTGAAGGCCGACCTCTGCCAGATCTACACCGACGTCGACGGCGTCTACACCGCCGATCCCCGCCTCGTGAAGAACGCCCGGAAGATCGACGTCCTTTCCTACGACGAGATGCTGGAAATGGCCGCCCTCGGCTCGAAGGTCATGCAGGCCCGCTCCGTCGAGTTCGCCAAGAAATTCAACGTCCCCTTCGAAGTCCTCTCCAGCTTCAGCGACATCAACAACACCGCTCCCGGCACCCTCATCAAGGAAGAAATGAAATCCATGGAACAAGTCGTCGTCCGCGGCGTCAGCCTCGAAAAGAACCAGGCCAAGGTCACCATCACCGGCGTCCCCGACCAGCCCGGCGTCGCCGCCCGCCTCTTCACCGCACTGGCCGACGGCCACGTGAACGTCGACGTCATCGTCCAGAACGTCTCCATCCAGGGCACGACCGACATCACCTTCACCCTCCACAAGGACGACCTCCCGAAGGCCCGGAAGATCGCCGAGCCCCTCGTCACCCAGCTCGGGGCGAAGAGCTTCATTGCGAAGGAAGGGATCAGCAAACTCTCCGTCGTCGGCATCGGCATGCGCTCGCACAGCGGCGTCGCGGCGTCCCTCTTCCGCGCCCTCTCCGGCGCGGGCGTCAACGTCCAGATGATCTCGACCAGCGAGATCAAGATCTCCGTCGTCATCGACGAAGCCGGAGGCCAGGCCGCCGCCCAGGCGGTGCATGATGCCTTCGAGCTCGGCGCCGCGAAGGCGTAGGAGGACTATCGGCCCTTCGGGACCGGGTACAATCGCTTACGCTTCCCTGTACCGCTCCATGCCCACCGCGCGTTTGTAGGCTTCTGAGGGGTGCCCCCTCAGCCTCCAGCT
>CAISZB010000171.1 GCA_903889845.1 uncultured Verrucomicrobium sp.
CCGAAGCGGCCCTCTCCCAATAGGAGTCTGGGCGTTTTGGTCCTCTCTCTCCACGCAATACGTACCCTCGGAGATTCGGGGATTCAGCCGAGGCTGCGCCTCGGGAGGAGAATAGCCTTCACCGCGAGCTCCTCTCCCCACACGGGCTCTTAGCTGGAGGCTGAGGGGGCACCCCTCAGAAGCCTACAAACGCGCGGTGGGCACCGAGCTGTACAGGGAAGCGTAAGCGATTCTACCCGGTCCCGAAGGGCCGTACCCGCCAGTCGCGCCCCCCCCTCAATACACCACCGTGCTCATCGTAATCTCACTCCAAATATCCTTCACCGTCTGCGCGGTGATCCGCTTCCGGTCGGTGTAATACGTATGGAGGAGATGGTGCGCCTTCTCCGAATACGGGTGCCCGAGGAAATCGCGATAAAGCGCCTGCACCTGAAGGTTGTTGTGCGATTGCCGCCTCGGCGCATTGCGGTCGATCGCGAAGAGGGTCTCCCGCCGCTTCAGCGCGTGGGGCAGGTAGGACTTCTTCGAGCGGAGCGTCCCGCCGCCGTCGACGCAGCCGCCGGGGCAGGCCATGACCTCGATGAAATCGAAGTCGGCGGTCCCGGCCAGAACCGATTCGACCAGGGCGCGGGTCGGCGCGAGGCCGTGGCACATGGCGACCTTCACCGGGCCGATCGTCCCGCCGAGGTCGACGGTCGCGGTGCGGACGCCCTCGAAGCCGCGCAGCTGCTCCAGCTCGACGCGCTCCAGTTCCTTCCCGTTGACGACCTTGTAGATCGTCCGGACCGCCGCCTCCATGACGCCGCCCGTGGTGCCGAAGATCGCCCCGGCGCCGGAGAACTCGCTCATGTAGGGATTGTCGAAGTCGGAGGGTTCCAGCGTCTTCAGGTCGATGCCCTCGCGCTTCAGCAGGTGGGCGAATTCGCGGGTGGTCAGGACCACATCGACGTCGGGGACGCCGTCGGTGGCCAACTGCCCGCGGACCGCCTCGTCCTTCTTCGCCGTGCACGGCATGATCGAGATGACGCGGATCTTCTTGGGATCGAGGCCCATCTTCTCCGGCAGGTACTTCTTCGCGACGGTGCCCAGGACCTGCTGCGGGGAGCGGGTGCTGGAGAGGAGGGGAAGGATCTCCGGGTAATGCATCTCGGCGAAGTTGATCCAGGCGGGGCAGCAGGAGGTGAAGGTGGGACGGCGTTTCTCCCCCAGGCGGCGGAGCAGTTCGGTTCCCTCCTCCATGATGACGACGTCGGCGGCGAAGTTTGTGTCGAGGACGATGTCGACGCCGATCCGGTGGCAGGCGGTGATGATCTGTCCCTGGACGTTGGTGCCGGGCGGCAGGCCGAATTCCTGGCCGAACCCGACGCGGATCGCGGGCGCGAATTCGAGGACGGTGATCACCTCGGGATCGTAGAGGTAGTCGAGGACCCGTTCCGTCTCGTCCTTCTCCGACAGGGCGCCCGTGGGGCAGACCAGCACGCACTGGCCGCAGGAGACGCACGACGATTCCTTCTGCGAGAGGCCGTGCCGGAGGCCGACCGCCGTGTCCTGGCCGGAGCCGGTCACCACCAGCGCATCGACTTCCTGCCCGTAGCGGCACGTGGCGACGCAGCGTTGGCAGCGGATGCACTTGCTCATGTCCCTGACCAGGGCAGGGGAGGAGTGGTCGATCTCCCGGGCATCGACCCGGGCGGGGTCGAAGAAGCGGTTCTCGCGCAAGCCGACGTGCTGGGCGACGTCCTGCAACTCGCAATTGCCGTGGCGGGTGCAGGTGGCGCAGTCCTGGTCGTGGTCGGCCATGAGGAGTTCCACCTGGAGGCGCTGCATCTCGCGCACCTTCTTCGTATTCGTCTTCACCACCAGGCCTTCCCGGACGGGAGTGTTGCAGGCGGTGACGATGTGCTGGCGGCCCAGGCCCTCCCCTTCGATCTTCACCAGGCAGACGCGGCAGGTGCCGGGCGCGTGGTCGATGTCGTCGAGCTCGCAGAGCGTCGGGATATAGACGTTGTGCCGCCGGGCGCAGCGGAGGATGGTCTCGCCCGCGGGGGCGGTCACGGCGACGCCGTTGATCGTGAGATGGACCTCGGTCGGGGCTTGGGCGGCGGTTTCGGAGGGGGGGACGACAGTTTCCATGGCGGGTAGGGGGGAGGGGGTTACTCGGCTCCTTCGGGAATCGGTTGCTCGGTGATGACGGAATAGACGCGGTAGCAGCGCAGGCACCGTTTCGCCTCGTTGTAGGCGGCGACGGGGCTGATCGTCTGCTCGACTTCCTCGAACATGTTCTTCCGGACCTCGGGATCGAGCTCGGGGTGGTGGACGCGGTATTCGAACTTCACCGGGATCTCGATGCAGTCGGCGGCCAGAAGACGGTTGTCGTTGAGGAGTTGGCGCATCCGGGACCGGGGGAAGAAGCGGACCTGCCCGTACCGGATGTAGTCGTCGATGCTGCGCGACGCCTTCAGGCCGTTCGCCATCGCGTGAATCAGCGTGGAGGGGCCGGAGGAGCAATCGCCCCCGGCGAAGACCCCGGGTCGGGACGTCGCCAGGGTCTTGTCGACCGCGACGCAGTTCCAGCGGTCCATCTTGATCCCGTCCCGTTCCTGGATCGCCCCGCTCTGGACCTGCTGCCCGATGGCGGCGATGACGGTGGTGCAGGGGAGGAAGGTGCCGCTGCCGGGGATGGCGCGGACGTTGCGGCGGCCTTTGGCGTCGGGCTCGGTCTGCTCCATGGCGGCCAGCTCGACGCCGGTCACCTTGCCGTTTTCGGAGACGATGCGGGAGGGATTCGAGAGGAGGTGGAAGACGATCCCCTCGGCCTCCGCCGCTTCGATCTCCTCGTGGTCGGCGGGCATGTCCTCCTTCGTGCGGCGGTAGACGAGGTGGACTTTCTTCGCCCCCATCCGGATGGCGGAACGGACGCAGTCCATCGCGACGTTGCCGCCGCCCACGACGACGACCTCGCCCTCCAGCTTCACCGGCTTCGTCCCGGCGACGTGGGCATGGACCTTCAGGAGGAAGCCGATCCCCGACTCGTAGCCGTCGAGGGAGCGGTCCTCGCCTTCGACCCCCAGGAGCGAGCCCTGCTGGCAGCCGAGGCCGAGGAAGACCGCCTTGTAACCGCGCTGGAACAGGCCATCGAGGCTGAAGTCGCGGCCCAGGGCCTGGTTGAAGAGGACCCGGCCGCCCAGGGCCGTGATGATGTCGGTCTCCGACTTCAGGACGTCCTTCGGGAGGCGGTAGCTGGGAATGCCGATCGCCGCCATGCCGCCCGCCACGTCCATCGCCTCCAGGACATCGACGTGGTAGCCGTGGAGAAGGAGGTGGTAGGCGCAGGAGATCCCGGCGGGACCGGCCCCGACGACGGCGACCCGCATCTCCGGGGGGAGGGGATGATCGATGATGTCGCGGGTGAAGGTGAGGGCGTTCGGCCCGGTCTGCTGTTCGGCGACGAAGCGCTTCAGCGTCTTGATGCCGACGGCCTCGTCGACCAGGTTCCGGCGGCAGGCCATCTCGCAGAAGCGGACGCAGACGCGGCCGCAGGTCGCCGCCATCGGGTACTTCTGCAGGATGACGCCGAGGGAGTGGGCGGGCTTACCGTCCCGGATGTAATCGATGTAACGCGGCACGTTGACCTTCGACGGGCAAGCCTCGATGCAGGGGGCCGTCATGTAGGTCATGCCGAATTGCTCCCGGACGGGGCGTCCCGAGGCGATTTCTTCCTCGATCACATCGCGGAAATGGCGCAGGGCCTGGAGGAGCGCCCGGCCGCAGGTCTGGCCGAGGCCGCAGAGGGAG
>CAISZB010000172.1 GCA_903889845.1 uncultured Verrucomicrobium sp.
AAAGGCCATTCTCCCAAGGAGAGTTCTACTCCGCTGAATCCCCTATCATTGGGAGTAATCACCATGGGGGGAACTTCGGAACCGAAGCGGCCTTCTCCCAATAGGGGTATAGGCGTATTGGTACCGTCTCCCCACACCGTACGTACCCTCGGAGATTCGGGGATTCAGCCGAGGCTGCGCCTCGGGAGGAGAATAGCCTCCACCGCGCGCTCTTCTCCCCACACAGGCTCTTAGCTGGGACTGCCTGCGCGATAGCGCAACTACCCCAAAGGGGAAACCAATCGGCAGGGGCGGGAGCCAACCTGAGGGGGCACCCCTCAGAAGCCTACAACGTGCGTCCGTCGCGACCCACACGGGTCCGCTCCCCAGTCCCGAAGGGCCGATAGGCCCTTCGGCCCCCCCCCGCAAAGTTACTCGCATCAATTCACACGTTACCCCACTTGCGCGCCAATAGAATCCGGGCAGCCTAGACTCTTCTATGGCTCCTTATTTCGCGCAGGGTGGGACGACTCCGGGATCGAGACGGCGGGCGGGACAGCAGGCCCCGCCCCCGCCTCCCGGCGCCTCCGTCGACCCGGGCGAGCTGGCCACGCCGCTCTATTCCGCCGAGGCGGAGAAGGCGGTCCTCGGCTCGATGCTCGCCCATCCCGACATGGTCATGTACCACGTCATGGAGAAGCTGGTCCGCGCCGATTTCTTCGTCCCCGCCCACCAGGAAATCTTCGAGGCGCTGAAGGACCTCCACCTCCGCCAGCACGCCATCGACATCATGACGGTCCACCAGTACCTGGTCGACCGGAAGCTCGACGAAGTCGTCGGCAGCCCCGGCATCCTGGCCGAGTTGGGCGCCTCCCTCGTCTCCCATCTCAACGTGGGGACCCACATCCAATTGGTGAAGGACAAGAGCCTCCTGCGCCACCTCCAGCAGGCCTGCATCACGATCGTCCAGGACATCGCCGACCAGCCCCACGCCGTCGAGGGCGTCCTCGACCGGGCGGAGACCGAGGTCTTCAAGGTCACCGACATGGGCCTCACACAGAGCACCGTCCCGGCCCGGGACGAGTTGGCGAAGGCCCTCGACATGATCGAGCGGTTCCGCGCCCGCCAGGGGAAGCTCAACGGCATCCCGACCGGCTTCTCCCAGCTGAACCAGATGACGACGGGCTGGCAGCCGGGCGATATGGTCGTCCTCGCCGCGCGGCCCGGCGTCGGGAAGACCGCCCTCGCGCTCACCTTCGCCCGCCACGCGATGACGGAACGCTACGACGAGAAGCGCGACGCCTGGGTGAAGCCCGGCTACGCCGTCGGCCTCTTCTCGCTCGAAATGACGAACGCGCAGCTGATGCTCCGTCTCCTCGCCTCGGTCGCCGGGGAGGACCTCAAGAAGATCCGCACGGGGGAGCTGGACGACTTCGCGATGGAGAAGCTGCGCCACATCTCCGAGGACATGAAGCAGTGGCCCCTCTACCTCGACGACTCCTCCCACCTCACGATCAACCAGCTGCGCGGCAAGGCCCGCCGGATGAAGCAGCGGTACGACATCGACCTCCTCATCATCGACTACCTCCAGCTCCTCCACTCGGAGTCGGCCCAGGCGAAGGAGAACCGGCAGAACGAGGTCGCCGAAATCTCGCGCGGCATCAAGGCCCTGGCGAAGGACCTGGGCATCCCGATCATCGTCCTGGCGCAGTTGAACCGGCGTGCGGAGGAAGGGAAGACCGAGCCCGCGCTCCACAACCTGCGCGAATCGGGCGCGATCGAGCAGGATGCGGACATGGTCCTCATGCTCCACAAGAAGGAGCAGGACGAGGACGCCGTGCCGTCGGCGACGCGGGACTATTCCCTCATCATCGCGAAGCAGCGGTCCGGCCCGACGGGGAAGCTCGACATCCGCTTCAACCCCGCCTTCACCCGCTTCGAGGACCCCGTCCGGCACGAGTCGCGGTCGGCCCAACATGGGGGCGGCGACGGGGACGAGGACGGCGGGGAGTAGGGGGTCGCGAAGGGGAAGGGCCGAAAGGCCCCGTCCCCCTACTTCCCCGCTTCTTTCAACAACGCATCGATCCGCGCCTTCAACTCCCCCTCCTCCAACGAATCGACGACGACCTCGGCGATCCGGCCCTGGGCGTCGATGAAGAAGGTCACGGGGACGAGGAGTTGCGTGCCGTCGAAGAGGCGGCGACCCTCGGCGCTGGCGAAGGCGCCGTATTGGGAGACGACCGGCCCGGTGGCGAGGAGGACGGGGTAGGTGATCCCGGCGTTCTTCGCGAGGGGCGCGACCCCGGCCACGTCGCCGTCGGTGACGGTATCGACGGAGATGCCGAGGAACTGGACGCCCTTCCCGGCGTAGGCTTTCTGGACGGCGGCGAAGCCGGGCAGCTCCGCGCGGCAGGGCGGGCACCACGTGGCCCAGAAGTTGAGGACGATCACCTTCCCCTTGAAGTCGATGAGGGAGACGGGTTTCTTGTCGGGCGTCGTCAGGGTCCAGCGGGGGGCCTCGGGGCGTTTCGCGGGCGGCGTGAGGGAAGCGCCGTCGGCGACCGGGGCCAGGACCTTCGGCGTCGCCGCCGGGGCATCGCCTGCCTTGGAGCAGGCGGCCAGGGGCAGAAGGGCGGCGAAGCCGATGAGAAGGAGCGAAAGGCGGGAAAAGGGGGTCATGGGGTTGAAAGGATAGCATACTTCACGGGAGGCGGGAGAGGAATCCTTCCCCTTCTCCCGATGGGAGTCTGGGCGTTACAAACGCGCAGTGGGCATGGAGCGGTACAGGGAAGCGTAAGCGATTGTTGCCTCCCGGCTCTGCTAGTCAGTTTTCCCCTTCGGGTACTTTGCGCTATCGCGCAGGAAGTCCCGGTCCCGAAGGGCCGCTAGGCCCTTC
>CAISZB010000173.1 GCA_903889845.1 uncultured Verrucomicrobium sp.
CCCTGCCTCAAGCGGTTCGAATTTTGTCAAGGATAACAACTCCTTTGCCGAAGTTAGACGACGTCTCGACAAAATCGGGTTAACGCGGCAAAGGTTTTCACCTGCTGCATCTGACCGGAGTCGGCCTTCACCCGCCACAGGTTCGGCTCCCCGTGGAACTCGAAGTCGATCGACTCCCCCGTCAGGCGGCGGAGCATCTTCTCCATCCCCTCGACCACCGCGTTCACGGAGAAGACCCGGACCAGCAGCTCCTGCTTCCGGCTGAAGGCCAGGAGCTGGCGCGTCATGTCGGTCGCCTGATCGGTCGCCCGCCGGATCTCCTCCGCATAGCTGCGGACGGGAGCCGATTCGGCCTCCTCCACCAGCATCTCCGTGCAGCCGGCGATCACCGTCAGGATGTTGTTGAAATCGTGCGCCACGCCGCCCGCCAACTGGCCCAGCGCCTGCACCTTCTGCGCCTGGAGGTAGCGCTCCTCCAGCGCCTTCCGCTCCGTCACATCCTCCACGGAGCCGTCGTAGAACAGGACCTCCCCGGCCTCGTTGCGGACGGCCTGAAGGTTCTCCCGGACGTGGAGCGCCGTCCCATCCCGCTTCTCCCAGATCCCATTGCGGCTCCGCACCGTCCCGCGCGGGGCCAGAACCGCCGCCTCGACCAAATCCTTCGGAAGCCGCCCCCCCCGCTCGGAGCGGGAAAGCTCCTGGAACGAATCATAGCCCAGCATCTGGACCAGCATCGGATTCCCCATCTCCAGCCGCCCCGCCGAGTCGGCCCGGTAGAGGCCGATCGGGGCGCGCTCCACCAGGTTCTTCAACTGCCGCCGCGCCTCGCGCAGGTCGCGGGCCCGGTCGGAGGCGATGGCGCCCATCTTCTCCCCCATCTCCTCGAAGAAAATCTGGCGCAGCGCCAGATCGGCAAAGAACCGGCTCATCCGCCGCACCCCCCACAGCAGGAAGGCCGTCTCCGCCAGGATCCAAAACCCGTCCCCGACGACCTCCCTCAGCACGAACTCGGAAACGGAGAGCCGTTTCCCGAACTCCAGCCATTCGAAACCCAGATGCTCGGCAAAGACCACCGCCGCCGCCATGAGCAGGAGCTGCGCGTCCCAATAGAACGCGAGGACGGCGAGCGAGATAAAGATATGGAAATGGGCCTCAATGCTTCCCTCGCTAATATGGATCAGCAACGCTGAAAGCCCCATCTGCCCCAGCGCCAACGCATAATGGGTGCCCCGCCGCCCGGGCCACGCCAAGCCCATCCCAATCGGCGCGGCAAGGAGCGCACCGCCCAGAATCAGGATGTCGAGGAAGCGGGAGGCAAAAATGGAGAAGCGGCCATCGACCGAGCCAGTCGGATGCCACACCAGGGCCAGGACAAGAAACGCAAACCATTGGATGACCAGAAAACGGGTCAGGAGGGAGTCGAAGCGGGTGCGTTCACCGGAGAGGATTTTCTCCGATTTGGCGCCGACGCGGCTCGGGCTGACCTCCGCCTCCATCCAGTTCTTCCACGACATAGATTTCCGTTCCCACCGTCCTTGTTTCCCGCCCCACCCCGGCGCATTCCCATGCACCATCTTTTTCGTTCACTCAAATTCAAACTGAAATAAGAGCGCGAATAGCCGGATAGAAGAGGAATTTTTCGATAGACACAATCTCTTTTTTCATCGGATGAAACATGCGTTCTAACAGCACCACGCTCAGGCACTTGCCTGACGCAAAGGCACAAAAAAGAGCAACTTTCGCTTGCGACTTATTTGGCGTAAAACGGATTGTGTCTCTTCTCTAAGGAAACCGTCGTCAACGGCCCATGCCCGGGGCAGAGCACCGTCTCCTCCGGCAGCGTGAAGAGGCTCTCCCGGTTCGTCCTCAGCGCCTCGTCATAAGAGACCATTCCTCCCCCCATCGACCCGGCAAAGATCGCATCGCCGACGACCGCCACCGGTACGGCAAGCCCCTCGACCACGAACGTCGTCCCGTCCTCGGCATGCCCCGTCGTCCGGCGGGTCCCGATCCGCAGGGACCCGAGGGGGAAGGCATCGCCCCACTCGAAGAGCTTCACCCCGCCGATATCGCCGTTGCGGTGGACCAGGGCCGGAGCCGTCCCCGTCTCCTTCGCCAGCGCGGGCAACTCCGCGATATGATCGACGTGCGTGTGGGTCACGAAAAGATAGCGGGGCAGCAGCCCGTGCTCCCGGACAATCCGCAGGAGCGGCATCCGGTCCATCCCGGTGTCGAAGAAAGCGGCCTCCCGCGTCTCCGGGCACCAGACCACATAGGCATTCACCGTCCCCCCGCTGAACTCCGTCGTCGCCCGGGCCACCCCCTTCGGCATCGGTACGCGCGGATGCCAAGCACCCTTGCCGATCGCCACCAGGGAATCCGCATCGAGGCCCAGGTGCGGCGCCGCCTTCCGCACCGCCCCCTCGTCGAAGCCCCCGCCCCGGACCTTCACCCACGCCTCCGCCGTCACCCCCGCCCAGGCCGCCACGGTCGCATCGTTCACCCCCAAGCCGCGCTGCGCCTTGCCGAGAATATCGCTGTAAGCATCTTCGAGCGGAATCATAGGGAGAAGTATAGCCCCATCATCGGTCCCGACGCAAAGCCCCTTCCCCACAAGCAGGCCGCGGCGCCAGAAACCGGCCTCATTCCGGACGCGCCCGCTTCGCCTTCTTCGTTCCCGCCCCGGCCGACGCCTTCCCCTTGCAAGCCCGGCCCCGGACCGCCGGGCGATGCTTCGCCTTCAGGTAGGAAGCCTTCCGCTCCGGCGTCCAGAACTCCATGTCGGTCGTCTGCTCCAGCAGCGTGTCGAGTTCGCCCAGGTCGATCAGCCACTTGAACGGCGTCGGCCGCTCGACCGTCTTCAGGAAATCGGCCACGATGTAATTGTGGATCGTCTGCACCGAAATCCCCTTCGTCTTCGCCGCATAGGAAATCGGCACCATCTTCCGCGGCCGCTTCGGCACCAGCTTGTACTCCCCGCCCCCCACCGGCAGGCAATCGTAGAAGGCGAAGTTGAACTTCGCCCCCGCCTCCGTCCCCGGACGGCTCCCCATCCCGGACCGGAGCATCCACGCCGGGGAAAGGAAGCGATGCATGCGGGCGACCGATCCGAACAAAAAGAGATGTTTCATATTTTGAAAATTTAGTTCAATTTTTGAAAAACCGTCAAGCACAATGAAATCCACGTCTGTCCCAGCCTCCTCCGTCCTCGACCGCGCCCTCCGCCTCACCGGCCTTTCCCTCGCCGCCCTCGCCGCCCGCCTCGGCGTCCGCGAGGCCACCCTCTACAAGGCCCGCCTCGGCCACATCCCCCTCAGCGCGAAGACCCGCAAGGCCATCGACCTCCTCCTCGCCTCCCTCCCCTCGTCCTCCCCTTCCCCCGCCCACGCCCTCCGCTCCGCCGGAACCGCAGGCAAAGCCCCCGCCCGCTCCATCCCCCTCTCCGAAATGACCGACCGCCTCGCCTTCCTCCACGCCCACGCCACCGAGGACGAGCTCCGCCTCCTCGCCGCCACCATCGAGGCCTTCCACCAGCAGATCGCGGCAAGGCAGCAGGGGGCCGCGAAGATATAGGTCCGGCCCCGCCGGGTTCACCCCCGAAACGTATCCCACCCGAATTTCCCGATCAACACCACGGCCACGACCAGGAACGCCGCCCGGACAAACCCCGTCCCGTGCTTCAGCGCCAGGTGCGAGCCGACCCACGCGCCCGCGACGTTGCACGCCGCCATCCCGAGGCCGAGGCGCCACAGGATATGCCCCGTGAAGCCGAAGGCGAGGAGCGCCCCCGTGTTCGTCATCAGGTTCACGCACTTCGCCGACAGGGAGGCCTTCAGGAAATCGAAGCCGAAGAACCGGATGAAGGCAAAGATGAGGAAACTCCCCGTCCCCGGCCCGAAGAACCCGTCGTAAAACCCGAGCGCCGCGCCGACGAGGAGCGCCGCATAAGTCGTCCGCCGCCGGATCGGCTGGCCGCGGTCGAGCGCCCCGAAGTCCTTGTGCCAAAACGTGTGGAGCGCCACGGCGATGAGCAGGACCAGCACCAGAGGCCGCAGCACCGCCTTCGGCAACAGCGCGACAGCATGGGCGCCGAGGAAGGAGAAGAGGAGCGCCGCCGTCGCCGCCGGAAGGACAATCGGCCACGGTACGGCGATCCGCCCCGCATACCGCCAAGTCGCGTAGCCCGTGCCGCAGAAGGAGGCCAACTTGTTTGTCCCGAAGAGCGTCGCCGGGGCGGCCTGCGGCAACGCTCCGAAGAGCGCCGGGAACTGGATCAGCCCTCCGCCCCCCACCACCGCATCGACCAACCCCGCCGCGAACGCCGCCCCTCCCAGGAAAAGGAGCGAAAAAAGGTCGAGGGAAGTCATGGCGGGCGCCCCCACTCTAACCGCAAATCGAATCCTTTCCAAAACCCCAATAAATAG
>CAISZB010000174.1 GCA_903889845.1 uncultured Verrucomicrobium sp.
GACCGTCCCCTCCCCGGCGAGGGCTCCCGCCTCGTCGTAGAAATGGAGGACGTCCCCGGGCCGCCCGGCAATGCCGAAGGCAGCGTCCCCCTTCCGCACGGCGAGGACGACGGAGCTGCCCCCTCCCCCCACCACCAGCGTCTGCCCGCCATGGATCGGCACGCCGTCGTCGTCCATGTGGGAGAAGACGCACCCGTCGAGCGTCGGCCCGTGGCGGACGCTATTGCTGTGGAAGGCGTCGGCGTTCGAGGCTAGGAGAGGGAGCTCCTTCGCCCCCGTCGGCACTGGAGCACGCTCCACGGTGTAGCGGTAGAAGTTGTCCCCCTCCCCGGCGTATTCGGAGACGCAGAACCCGGACGAACTTTGGAACGTCGCCCCCTCGACGCGCATCTTCCGGCAATTCTGGAGTAAGAGATCGGGAGCGATGACGCCGCGCCACGCGACGGGATCCCCGACGGCGATGGGGTAGCCGGGCCGCAGCGCCTCCCGCAGCGTGAAGCGGTAGGAGGCGGCGCCGAGGGGCTCGAACGAGGCGAAGTCGAGGTCGGCGGCCCCCCGCTTCCACTCCCGCGTCGCCGGATCGAAGAGGTCGAGCCAACCGGAGCCGGAAGGAAAGAAGAAGGCAGTGTCGGACAGATCGGCCGCATACCCGGCATCGATCCGGACGTCGACGGAGAGACGGTCGGCCCCGATCGCCGTGATCCGGCCCTGGGAAAAGGGCGCCGGGTCGTGGCGGACCGTCCCGCCCCAGATCGTGACCCCGTCGCAGTCGTCGAAGCGGCCCCAGCCCGTCACCCGGTCCTCGCAGACGAACGTCGCGCCCGCGGCCTCGATCGTGAAGTTCTTCAGCCCCTTGAAATAGAGGGAGGCCTCCGCGTCCCGCGCGGGACTCCGCAGCCGGTAGGTGCCGGGCGGGATGACGGCCTTCCCCGTTCCCGCCTGATAGGCGTCGAGGATGAGGCGCTGCAACCGCGCCCCGTCGTCGTCCCCGGAGAGCACAGCCAAAGCGATCCCGGCAACGCACCACAAAGAAAAAGCCGCCAGGATCATCGCCCTCATCCGGCCTATGTAGGCCCTTCTGCCGCGGAAAGCGAGTTGGGGATTGAGCGCACGGCGGAAAGGCCTTTATCCTCCTCCCCGCCATGGCCTTTCCCCTCCTCACCGATTACCACGTTCACACCCCCCTCTGCGGCCATGCCGAAGGGACCCCCCTCGAATACATCGCCGCCGCCCGGCAGGCGGGCCTCGCCGAGATCGGCTTCTCCGACCACAACCCGATGCCGACCCAGTTCGACGAGTGGCGGATGGCCCCCGACCAGCTCCCCCTCTACCTCCAGATGATCGAGGACGCCCGCCGCGTCACGACCGACCTGCCCGTCCGCCTCGGCCTCGAATGCGACTTCATTCCCGGTTACGAAGACCACCTCCGACATCAGGCCGGTCTGGCCGACTGGGACTACCTCATCGGCTCCGTCCACTACATCGCCCCCGGCTGGGACGTCGACAACCCCGTCCACCTGAAGAAATTCACCGAGCATCCCGTCGAGGACATCTGGACTCTCTACTTCAAGGCCTACGCCCAGATGGCCCGCACCGGC
>CAISZB010000175.1 GCA_903889845.1 uncultured Verrucomicrobium sp.
CCTGCTGGTTGGCGTCGCCGAGGCAGACGAGGGCGGGCTTTACTCCCTCGTCGGGACGGGAGGAGCGGAGGTTTTTCTTGAACTGGTTGACGTTCGCCGCGATGGCGGCGTTGGCCAGGTTGAGGATCGCCGGGGTGCTCCGGTAGTTGACCTCGATGCAGATGGTCTTCGTGCCGGGGTAGCGGTCGGGGAAGGTGAAGATGTTCTGGAAGTTGGCCCCGCGCCAGGCGTAGATGCTCTGGGCGTCGTCGCCGACGACCATGATCTGCCGGTGTCCGGCGGCGAGGAGGTCGATGAGGTCGGCCTGGAGTTTGTTCGTGTCCTGGTACTCGTCGACGAGGAGGTGCTGGAAGTGGTGTTGGTAGCGTTCGCGCAGTTCCTGCTGCTGCTGGAGGAGGAAGAGGGTGTGGACGAGGAGGTCGTCGTAGTCCATGACGTTCGCCGCCTTCTTCCGGGCGGTGAAGGCGTTCTGGAGGCGGACGAGGGCGTCGTGCCGCTCGCTGAGCCAGGGCTGATGGGCGTCGAGGGCGGCGCGGAGGGTCTTCCGGGTGTTGGCGGCCATGCCGAAGACCTCCAAGGCGACGTCGCCCTTCGGGAATTCCTTGTCCTTGGGATCGATCCCGGCGTCGGCGAAGCAGGCGTTGAGGAGTTCCTTCGAGTCGTCCCGGTCGAGGATGGTGAAGTCCTGCCCGAAGCCGAGGAGGTTCGCGTGGCGACGCAGGAGGCGGTTGGCGATGTGGTGGAAGGTGCCGCCCCACATCCGGCTGATGTCGTGCGGGAGGAGCTCGCCGACGCGGTGGAGCATCTCCTTCGCGGCCTTGTTGGTGAAGGTGGCGAGGAGGATGTTCTCCGGCTCGACGCCGTTCTCGATGAGGTAGGCGACGCGGTAGGTGAGGGTCCGTGTCTTGCCGCTGCCCGCCCCGGCGATGATGAGGAGGGGGCCGGGCGGGGCGGTGACGGCGGCGTGTTGCTCCGCATTCAGCTCCCGGGCGTAGTCGATCTGCGGGGAGGCGTGGGCGGCGGTGCGGAGGGTGTATTCGTGGGACATCGCTAATCCTTCTTCTTCCAGCGGAACATCGTCCACTTGCCGCGCGCCTTTTTCCGTTCCAGGAGGAGGCCCGCCTTGCGGAAGGCGGCTTCGACTTCGGGGGCTTGGGCCTTCAGTATCCCGCTCAGGAGGAGGAGGCCGCCGGTAGTGAGGGCGCGGGTGAGGACGGGGGCCTGCGTCAGGAGGAGGTCGCTGAAGAGGTTGGCGCAGACGAGGTGGTAGCGCGCGGATTGGACGGGCGGTTTCCAGCGCTGGATGTCGGTCTCGGACCAGGCGATGGCGTTCTGGGCTTTGCGCGTGGGGAAGTTGATCCGCTCGTTCGCCTTGGCCGTCTTGATCGCCTGGGGATCGTAGTCGAAGGCGTCGATCCGCGCCGCGCCGAGCGCCCGCATGGCGAGGGCGAGGATGCCGCTTCCGGTTCCGGCGTCGAGGCACCGGAGGGCGGCCCATTCCGCGCGGGGGAGGGAGGCGAGTTCCCGGAGGATCATCCCCGTGGTGGCGTGCTGGCCGGTGCCGAAGGCGAGGCCCGCCGGGATGCGGAGGAGGGCGGGGCCGGTCGGGAGGGCTGTGGCCTTGTCGATTTCACTGGGGATAACGACGAGGTTTTTGCCGAAGCGCATCGGTTTGGCTCCGATGCCGGTCGCTTTCGGGAACCACGCGGCGGCGGGGAGCCGGCGGAGCCGCCCGCCGAAGTGGCGGACGAGTTTTTTCCCCTCGGCCTCGGTCTTCGGCCATGCTTCGAGGCGGGCGAGTTTCCCTCCCGGGCGCTCGACGACGGTGAGGCGGTCGGCACCGACGAAGGCGAGGCGTTCCAGCCAGGCGTCGATCCACTTCGGGGAGACGGGTCGGGTCCAGACCCAGTGGGCGGAGGGGAGGGGGGCACTCATGGGATTACCCCACCGCTTACATGCTGAAGCGGGGGCCGAGGTAGAGGTCCCGCGTCACGGGGTCGTTGATGAGGAAGTCGCTGGTGCCGTGACTCTCGACCTTCCCCTCGTAGATGAGGTAGGCGCGGTCGACGACGGAGAGGGTTTCCCGGACGTTGTGGTCGGTGATGAGGATGCCGATGCCGCGCTCGCGCAGGCTGAGAATGATCTGCTGGAGGTCGAAGACGGCGAGGGGATCGACGCCGCTGAAAGGCTCGTCGAGGAGGAGGACGGAGGGCTCCGTGACGAGGGCGCGGGCGATGGCCAGGCGGCGCTTCTCGCCGCCGGAGAGGGTGAGGGCGAGGTTGTCGCGCAATCCTTCGAGGCCGAAGTCGAGGAGGAGTTCCTGGCACCGCTCCTCGCGCTCGGTCTCGTTGAGGGGGAGGAATTCGAGGATCGCCATGATGTTCTCCTCGACGGTCATCTTGCGGAAGATCGATTCCTCCTGCGGGAGGTAGCCGAGGCCCCGGCGGGCGCGGCGGTACATCGGCATCTTCGTGACGTCTTCCCCGTTGAGGAAGACGCGGCCCTGGGTCGGCGGGAGGATGCCGACGATCATGTAGAAGGTGGTGGTCTTCCCCGCGCCGTTCTTACCGAGGAGGCCGACGACCTCGCCCCGGCGGACGTTGATCGTGACGCCGTTGACGACGGTACGTCCGTCGTAAGCTTTGACCAGGCCCTCGCCCCGGATCAGCTCCTCGGCCTCCGGGAGGAGGGAGGGTTCGGGTTCGGAGGCTGGAGTAGGAACGGAAGTCGAAGTGGGCTCAGGCGCGGGAGCCGGGGCGGGTTCGGAGGACGGGATCGGTTCGGGTTCCGGTTCCATGGGAGCTTCTACGATGGGGGGGCGCTCGAAAAAGGCAAGCGGTCAGGAGGCGTGGCCGGTCAGTTCCCCGAGTTCGGCGGTGACCTTGTCCCACTCGGTGATCTTCTGGTTGAGCGTCGCCCCGGTTTCGGAAAGCTGCTTTCCCAGTTCGCCCGCCCCGCCGTTGGCTTCGTAGCATGAGGGGTCTTCGATGAGGGCGGTCAACTCGGCCTGCCGGGCTTCGAGGTAGGCGATCTCCTTCTCGACGGCGACGAGCCGGGCTTCGGTCTCCTTTTTCAGCTTGGAACGGGCCTGCCGGGCTTCGGCCTCGGCCCGCTTCTGTTCCTTCGTCTTGAAGACGGAGGGGCCGTTGTCTTCCTTGGCCGGGGTCGATGGCCCGGAGTCGGGGCGGGCGTTCTCCCCGATGCCCCCGGCGACGAGGGCGGCCTTTTCCGAGACGGCGCCGCTCTTGTCGAGGTAGTACTGGTAGTCCCCGGCGTAGCGGACCGGCTTCCCGCCGTGGATGTGGACGACGCCCCGCGCCAGGGCGCGGATGAAGTAGACGTCGTGGCTGATGAAGACGAGGGTGCCGGAGTACTGCCGCAGGGCCTCGATGAGGGCGTCGATGCTTCCCATGTCGAGGTGGGTCGTCGGCTCGTCCATGAGGAGGAGGTTCGGCGGGTCGAGGAGGAGCTTCACCAGCGCGAGGCGGCTTTTCTCTCCGCCGGAGAGGACGCTGATCTTCTTGAAGGCGTCGTCCCCGCGGAAGAGGAAGGAGCCGAGGACGGTCCGGGCGACCTGTTCGGAGACGGGCCGCTCGCACGTCAGGATTTCTTCCAGGACGGTCCGCTTCGAGCTGAGCATCTCGACGCGGCTCTGGGCGAAGTAGCCGACCTTCGCGTTGTGGCCCAACTCCCGCAATCCCTTCTGGACGGGGAGGACGTCGGCGAGGAGCTTCAATAGGGTCGACTTCCCCGCGCCGTTCGGGCCGACGAGGACGAGGCGCTCCTCTTTCTCGACCTCGAAGTTGAGGTCCCGGTAGACGATGTGGTCCCCGTAGGCGTGATCGACGTTCTTCAACGCGATCACCCGCTGGCCGCTGGGCCGGGGCTGGGGGAAGCGGAAGCCGATGGTTTTCTCGGTGCCCTGGGGAGCCTCGATTTTCTCCATCCGCTCGATCTGCTTCAGCTTCGACTGGGCCTGGGAGGCCTTGCTGGCCTTCGCGCGGAAGCGGTCGGCGAAGTCCTGGAGGCGCTCGATCTCCTTCTGCTGGTTCTTGTAGGCGGCGAGCTGGCGCTCCTCGTCGGCGGCCTTCTGGACGACGTACTCGTCGTAGTTGCCCCGGTAGCGCTTCAGCCGTCCGTGGGAGACGGCGACGACGGCCTCCGTGAGCTGGTTGAGGAAATCCCGGTCGTGGGAAATCATGAGGATCGCGCCGGGATAGCCCATGAGGTAGTTGCGGAACCAGCCGACCGATTCGAGGTCGAGGTGGTTCGTCGGCTCGTCGAGCATGAG
>CAISZB010000176.1 GCA_903889845.1 uncultured Verrucomicrobium sp.
GCGGGCCGATTCGCGCCGCGAGTATCATAGCCGCCGGACGCAGCAGATCGTCGCGTGCCCCGTCGCCCTCCTCATCAACGGCTACAGCGCCAGCGGCTCGGAGATCGTCGCGGGGGCGCTCCAGGACTACCACGCCGCGATCCTCGTCGGGGAGCGGACCTTCGGAAAGGGATCGGTCCAGAGCGTGATCAATCTGGGCAACGGCGTCGGGATGCGGTTGACGACGGCGAAGTATTACACGCCGAACATGCGCGTGATCCACGAGAAGGGAGTCGATCCCGACATCCCCGCCCCCGTCACCGCCGTCGAGGAACGGAATCTGATCCGTTTCCGCTCGCCCGCCCTCCTCACGCCGGAGGAGAAGATGGCGTTCAAGGATTTCCACGACACCCAGTTGGAGCGCGCCGTCGGCATCCTCCGCGCCCGCCTGCTGCAGGGCGACCGGCAACAGGGGCCGACCCCGGCCCCGACCGCCCCGGCCGCCTCGGCCCCCGCGCCTTCCTCAACCTAGGCGACCCAGTCGTCACACCTCCCATGCGCTGGATCGGAATCGAGACGTCGTGCGACGAGAGCGCTGTCGCCGTGGTGGAGGCGGACGGGGGCGGGCTGCGCCTCCTGTCCTCCCTCGTCGGCTCCCAGATCGCGCGGCACCGGCCCTTCGGGGGCGTCGTCCCGGAGGTCGCCGTCCGGGAACATCTGCGGAACCTGCCCCGCCTTGCCGCCGCGGCCCTGCGGGAGGCCGGGATCGGAACGGAGGCCCTCGACGGGATTGCCGTGACGCAGGGGCCCGGGCTGGCTACTTCCCTCCTCATCGGCCACGCCTATGCGCGGGGCCTTGGCCTCGCGACGGGGTTGCCGGTCCGGGGGATCAATCACCTGGAGGGGCACCTCCTTTCCCCCTTTCTGGGTTCGGGCGCAGGGAAGGAGCAGGAGGCGGCGTTCCCGTTCCTGGGTCTTGTCGTCAGCGGGGGGCATACCCTCCTCGTCGAGGCGCGGGGGTGGAACGATTATCGACGCCTCGGCGGGACGGTCGACGACGCGGCGGGCGAGGTCTTCGACAAGGTCGCCCGGATGCTCGGCCTCGGCTACCCCGGCGGGCCGGAGATCGAGAAGGCGGCGCGGGAGGGGAATTCCGTCGCCTATGACTTTCCCCAGGCGTTCCCGGAGCGAGCCGATTTCCGTTTCAGCTTCAGCGGCCTGAAGACCTCCGTTCGCTATTTCCTCGAAAAGAATCCGGGGCGGTTGGGCGATCGGGCCTTTGTCGCCGACGTCGCCGCCTCGTTCCAGCGGGCGGTCGTCGCCGTCCTCGTCCGGAAGACGGTCGATGCGGCGAGGGCGCGGGGGCTGCGGACGGTCGTCGCGGCGGGCGGGGTGGCGTGCAACGGGGCGCTGCGTCAGGGGCTGGAAGGGAAGGCGGCACGGGGTCTTTTTCGCCTCCTCCTCGCGCCTCCGGCGCTGTGCACCGATAATGCGGCGATGATCGCCGGGGTCGCGGCGCTGAAGGAGCGGGCCGGGGCGGCGTTGCCGTTGCCCGACGATATCGATCCGAATCTGCCGCTGGCGGCGGCTTGAGATTTTATTTCCCGAAGAGCCACTCCTCCTCGGGCAGCTTCCCCTCGTCCTTCAATTCCAGGACGGGGAGGCCGGTCCACTCGGCGAGGGCGTCGCGGTTCGTTTGGCGCGCGAGGTCCCGGGCGGGAAGGCCGTGCTGGTTCAGGACGATGCCCAGGACGGGCAGCCCGTCCCGCCGGATGGCCTCGACGGTGAGGAGGGTGTGGTTGAGCGTCCCGAGGCCCGCCGAGGAGACGACGAGGACGGGGAGGCCAAGCTCCGCCGCCCAGTCGCCGACGGTCTTCCCGTCGGCCAGGGGGACGCGCCAGCCGCCGACCCCCTCGACGGCGACGTGGGGGAAGCGGGCGCGGGCCTCGGCGATGGAGTCGCGGATCGCCTCCCAATCGATCGTCCGCTTTTCCTTCCGGGCCGCGATCCAGGGGGAGAGGGGGGTGGCGAGGGCGCAGGGATTGACGGCGTCGAGGGAGAGGGCCTTTCCGGCGGCTTCGCGGAGGATCTTGGCGTCGTCGCGGTCCCCGGCGGAGATCGGCTTCAGGCCGACGGCGGCCTCGCCCCGCCGCCGCCGTTGCCGGACCCAGAGGGAGGTCACGCGGGTCTTCCCCACGCCGGTCCCGGTGCCGGTGACGAAGAGGTGCATCGGGGTTAAGGCCGGGGCGGGGCGGTTGAGTCCTTTTCGCTGTCCGGGACTCGGGCAAGGGCGTCGGTGTAAAAGGCGAGGAGCAGGAGGACGTAGAGGGGCGTGGCCAGGGAGAACGTGGCCAGGAAGCCGAGGGCTTCGACGAAGAGGGACGCTTTCTCGCCCAAATGAAGAAGGGAGGGGAGGAGGGAGAAGGTGTAGTTGGAGACGATCAGGAAGCTCAAGGCAGGCACCATCGTGAGAAAGAACCGGAGGTCGCCCAAAGAAATGAGGCCGGAACCGCAATTGAAGCGGACCAGGTCGCTGGCTCTCTGGAGGGCCGTGAAGAAACTTTTTTTCTCCAGGACGACGATGAGCGTCGACGTGAGATAGCGCAAAAAGAGGAGGATCGCGGCGACGAGGGCCAGGGCGGCGCAGAAGTAGATGGGGGCGCGGAGCAGGGGGGAGGCGGGAGCCTTCATGGCCATGGCCACGCAGAAAAGCGCGACGATGAGGAAGGAGGAGAGGAGCAACTGCCGCAGGATGTAGGTCCAGGCCAGGGCGAAAGCGCGCCGTGCCAGGAGGCGCACCTGTTCCGCGAGGGAGGCGGACTCCACTGAGTCATGGAGGCTGAGGGTCATGAAGCCGAGTCCCAATTCAAAAAGGATCGGGGTAAAAAAGAGGATGGAGACTGCGGGGAGGAGGTAGGGCTCGGGAAGGCTTTTGGCGTGAGGGTCGATCCGATTTTGGATGATGAGGCAGAAGACGACGAAGGGCAGCAGCGTCAGGACGGGCACCCACCACAGCTTCCGGAGGGCCTCCCCGTAGCGGGGGAGGGTATTTGCGAGGAGGCGGGAGACGGGGATCGCTTCCCGCCGCGCCGTGGGGGAGGAGAGGCGCGGGGGGAAGTGGATTTCGGGCGCGGCCTCGGGAATGGGTTCGGGCGGGGGCGCGGCGGCGAGGACGTCCTTGGCGGTGGTGAAGGTGTCCGCCCCTTCCGCTTTCACCCGGGAATCGTCCCGGAGGCGGCCCTCGGTGCGCCAGCGGCGGACGGTTTCGAGCGGGACGGGGCCGTAGACGTCGTGCGAGGGGGCGTCGGCATGGAAGAAATAACGGGCGGGCATGGGAAAAGGGGGTAAACTTGGTTTAAGGGCCACCGGCGCAGAAAAACATTGCGCCGGGGGGTCCGAATTAATAAAACGAGAATCAACCAACGACAACCCAAGAATTTCTATGGCCACCCTCGCTGACCGCTACTCCGAAAACGTGACCGGCAAATACTACGTCGATAGCCAGTGCATCGACTGCGACCTTTGCCGCGAAACCGCCCCCGCCAACTTTACCCGGCAGGACGACGGCGGCTACTCCTACGTCTACAAACAGCCCGAGACTCCCGAGGAGGAGGCCCAGGCCAAGGAAGCGATGGAAGGCTGCCCCGTCGAGGCGATCGGCAACGATGCTGCCTGATCTCCGCTTAAGAGTAAGCTGATTTTTCAAAAACCCTCCCGGCTTCGGCCCGGAGGGTTTTTTGTTTTTAAAATCAGGCTGCCTGCTCGGTGTCCAAGTGCCGCATCGCCCAGGAGAAGGCGTGCATCAGCTCCTCGTAGGAGGAGAAGCGGTCTTCCGGGTCGAGGGCGACGGACCGGTGGATGAGGGCGGTGACGGAGGAGTGGAGGTGGGGGGCGATCTCTTCGATCGGGGGCGGCGGGCCGGCCTCGTGGCAGGCGACGATCTTCGCCGGATCGGCCTCGTCGTAGGGGGGGCGGCCGGCGAGGGCGTGGTAGAGGGTCGCGCCGAGGCTGTAGATGTCGCTGCGGAAGTCCTCGGTCTCCCGCTTCAGCCGCTCCGGCGGGATGTAGTAGGGGGTGCCCCAGACGACGTCGTTCGCCGCGTCCTGTTCCCCCAGGCCGATGCAGAGGCCGAAGTCGGTGATCTTCACCTGCCCCTGGGCACCGAGGAGGATGTGCTCCGGTTTCATGTCCCGGTGGAGGAGGCCGTGCCGGGCCAGTTGGCGCAAGGCGGAGGCGGCCTCGATGCCGATGTGGAGGGCCTCCTGCTGGCCGGGCCGGTTCCCGTTGCGGATCCGCTCCTCCAAGGTGCCGCCCGGCATGTACTCGGTCGCCAGGAAGCGGATGCCGTCGATCTCCCCGAAGTCGACGAAGCCGACGATGTTCGGATGGTGGAAGGAGGAGAGAACCTCGCTCTCCCGGAGGAGCGCCCAGAGGGCCAGGGCGTCGTGGGCGCGGTCGGGGTTGAGGAGTTTGATCGAGATGGGGATGTCGCCGTTGGCCGTATCGTGGGCCAGGTAGACGGAGCCGGTCGCCCCCTTGCCGATCCACCGGATCAGCCGATGTCGCCCCACCTGGGGCCGATAGGGGAAGACGGCGTGGCAGGAGGGACAGTCGAGGGGGGCACCCACGTCGAAGTCGTCCGGAGCGATGGCGTGGCCGCAGTGGGGACAAAGGGCGGGCCACGGGAGCTGCATCGGTTCTTTGATTTACGAATCTCTTTCTCAAAGGGCAATGGAATTGTAGAACGTGGGGTAGGATTCCCCATGCATTTCTCCGCCGACCACCTCCGTCCCCACCGCGATTCCCGCGTCGATCAGTTTTTGACGTCGGAACTCGGCCGTTCCCGCTCCTTCATCCAGGGGTTGATCGAGGGGGGGCGCGTCGTCCTTTCGCCCCACCCGGACCGGTTGAAGCCCGGCTACCGCCTCCGGGCCGGGGACGAATTGGAGGTGCTCGACGCGTCTCTCGTCCCCTCGGAGCCGCCTTCCGTTCCCGTGGGGCAGGACATCCCCCTTTCGATCCTTTTTGAGGATGAGTCGGTGCTGGTCCTCGACAAGCCTCCCGGGCTGGTCGTCCATCCGGCGGCGGGGCATGCCGACGGGACCCTCGTCAACGCCCTCGTCCATCACTGCGGCGGGAGCCTGGCGGGGCGGGGTGGCGAAGCCCGGCTGGGGATCGTCCATCGCCTCGACAAGGACACCAGCGGCCTTATGGTCGTCGCGAAGACCGACCTGGCCCATGAGCGCCTGGCCGCCCAGTTCGCCGGGCGGCAGGTGCGGAAGATCTACCAGGCCCTTTGCTGGGGCCAGTTCCGCCGCCCCTCCGGCACGTGCAGGAACCAGATCGCCCGGCACCGCATCCACCGGCAGAAGATGGCCGTCCTCTCCCCGAACAGTGCCGGGGGAAAGGAGGCCCACACCGATTACAAGGTCCTCCTCCAGGGAAAGCCGGGCGCGTGGGTCGAATGCGTCCTCCACACCGGGCGGACCCACCAGATCCGCGTCCACATGGCCCACCTGGGGTACCCTATCGCCGGGGATATTCTTTACGGAAGAGGCGGGCGGCTGTGGGACGGGGAGAAGGTTCCCCGGCAGATGCTCCACGCGGCGCGCCTCGCCTTTGCCCATCCGGTGACGGGGAAAGAGATTGAATTCGCGGCCCCCCTCCCGGAGGATTTCCGAAAACTCCTCGCCACGATCGAGACGGCGGGGGGGAAGAAACCATGAACCACGCCGCCGCCCCCGAACTCCGCGCCGCCCTGGGCCGCTACGCCCGCCTCCTCCAGGCGCAGGGCGTGACCCATGTCCCGCTCGACCGCCGCGCGCGGGAAGTCCTCCGTCATCTGGCGGCGGAAGAGGGGAAAACCGCCGCGCCGGTCCCGGCGCAGGCCCCCGTCCCCGGCCACGCGGCACCTCCCAAGCCCGCTACGATTTCCATTTCGACTCCCACCCCCGCTTCCCCTATGCCCCGTCCTGCTCCTGCCGCCGCCTCTGCCGCTTCCCTTTCTTCCGCTCAAACCGTCCGGGGGGAATCGGTCTCCGCCGAGGGGACGAAGGCGGAGCGGCTGGCCCGCCTCGCGGCGAAGGCCGCCGTCTGCCGGAAGTGCGAGCACCTGGCCTCCTTCCGGACGAACGTCGTCTTCGGCGAGGGGAATCCCGAGGCCGCGCTGATGTTCGTCGGCGAGGCCCCGGGGGCCGACGAAGACGAGCAGGGCCGTCCCTTCATCGGGCGGGCAGGGCAGACCCTCACGAAGATGATCCAGGCCATGGGCCTGACGCGGGAGGAGGTCTACATCGGGAACATCCTGAAGTGCCGCCCCGACATGCCGAAGGGGGCTTCCGGGAACCGGAAGCCGACGCCGGAGGAGATGAAGACCTGCATGCCCTACATCGTCTCCCAGATCGAGATCATCCAGCCGAAGGCCCTCGTCGCCCTCGGCGCGACCGCCGTCGAGGCCCTCCTCGACGCGAAGCTCCCGATCAGCCGGTTGCGCGGGAAATTCGTCGACTTCCGCGGCATCCCCCTCATGCCGACTTTCCACCCCTCCTACCTCCTTCACAATCCGACGAACGAGACCAAGCGGAAGGTCTGGGACGACCTCCTCCTCGTCATGGAGCAGCTGAACCTCCCGATCAGCGAGAAGCAGCGGGGGTACTTCCTATGAGCAAGGGGCGCGTCCTGCTCGGCATGAGCGGCGGCGTCGATTCGAGCGTCGCGGCCTACCTCCTGAAGGAGGAGGGCTGGGAGGTCGTCGGCGTGACGATGAAGGTCTGGCCGCAGGACTGCCTCTCCCGCGCCGAGGACAAGTGCTGCGGCCCCCAGGCCGTCGCCGACGCCCGGTCCGTCGCCCACGCCCTCGACATTCCCCATTACGTCGTCGACGAGGCGGAGGAGTTCGAGCGGGTCGTCATCGACTACTTCGGCAGCGAGTACCGCCAGGGCCGGACGCCGAATCCGTGCGTGATGTGCAATGAGAAGCTGAAGTTCGGCCGTCTCCAGGACAAGGCCCTGGCCCTCGGCGCGACCCACGTCGCCACCGGCCACTATGCGCGGATCGCGCACGAGGAGGGCCGCTCCCGCCTCTTCCGCGCGAAGGACCGGAAGAAGGATCAATCCTACTTCCTCTTCAGCCTGCGGGACGGGCAATTGGGCCGTTCCGTCGCCCCCCTCGGCGGGCTGGAAAAGCCCGAGGTGCGCGCCATCGCGAAGCGCCTGGGCCTGAAAACCTACGACAAGGAGGAGAGCCAGGAAATCTGCTTCGTCCCGGGGAACGACTACGCCGCCTTCCTCAAGGGGCACTTCGGCGAGGAGACGTTCCATCCCGGCGGCATCTACCTGCGCGACGGCACCCGGATCGGGGAGCACGAGGGGATCGAGCTTTATACCGTCGGTCAGCGCAAGGGCCTCCCCGGCGGCCAGGGGAAGCCGCTCTACGTCCTCGACATCGATCCGAAAGGGCAGCGCGTCATCGTCGGCGGCTACGAGGAGTTGGAGCGGCCCGATTGCCTCATCGCCAACACGAACTGGTTGACGCCGGACGGGGTTCTCCATGAGGCCCGCGAGATCGAGGTTAAAATCCGCTACAACTGGCCCGCCGTCCGCGCGACGGTCGCGCCGGTCGAGGGGCAGCCCCACCGCGCCCGGGTCGTCTTCGCCGAGCCGCAGCGGGCTGTCTCCCCCGGCCAGGCCGCCGTCTGTTATGTGCGCAGCGAGGGCGACGATTTCGACGAAGTCCTGGGCGGCGGCTGGATCGAGCGGAGCGAGATCGTGGTGGAGGAGAAGGTGCCTGTCGCCGCTTCCGCGCCATGAAGCCGATCCTCGTCCTGGTCACGGTGCCGAGCCTTGCCGTCGGGAAGAAGCTGGGGAAGCGTCTCGTCGAGGCGAAGCTCGCCGCCTGCGTGAATATCATTCCCGGCCTGACTTCGATCTACCGCTGGCAGGGGAGGGTCGAGACGGGGAAGGAACTCCTGCTCCTCATCAAGAGTGAGGAGGGGAAGTGGAAGGACCTCGAAGCGGCTATCCGGGAAAACCACCCCTACGAGTGTCCCGAGATCGTCGCCGTCCCGCCGTCGCGGATGGCGAAGGCGTATGGGGCGTGGTGGGGGAAGGCGTTGGGGCTTTAGCGTTCGGGGAGCGAAGATGCCTGGGGGCCCTTCGGGACCGGGTAGAATCGCTTCGCTTCCCTGTACCGCTCCATTCCCACCGCGCGTTTGTAGGCTTCTGAGGGGTGCCCCCTCAGCCTCCAGCCAGGAGCCTGCATGGGGAGAGAAGCGCGCGGTGGAGGCTATTCTTCTCCCGAGGCGGTAGCCTCGGCTGAATCCCCGAATCTCCGAGGGTACGTAC
>CAISZB010000177.1 GCA_903889845.1 uncultured Verrucomicrobium sp.
CCCTCCATTCGTTCAAACGCGCGGGTCGCCTCCACCTGTACAGGGAAGCGAAGCGATTGTACCCGGTCCCGAAGGGCATCACCTACTCGTTGCCTCCCGTTTTGAAAAAGTGCATTCCCGGGCTATCTTTTCTCATGGACACAGACCCCATGGTGACGATCACCAGCTTTTCCAGCCTGAGCGGTGCCCTGGCCCTGAAGGAATTCCTGGAAGCCCGGGAAATCCCCGTCTTCCTGCCCGACGAATTCGCCAGCCTCAGCGGTTGGAACGGCCCCACCCCGGAATCGGTTCCCCTGAACAGCATCCGGGTCCAGGTCCCCTCCAGCTACGAGACCCGGGCCGCCCGCGCCACGTCGGAGTTTTTCCGGTAACCCAGGCAGGCGGGGCCGGTCAGGAAGCCAGCTTTTCCTTCCACCGCTTCACCTGCGCGGCGACGGCGGCGGGATTCGGCGCACCCGCCGTGAGGCGGTTCTCCAACGCGCGGTCGAGGTCGAAGAGGGCCAGGGCCGCCTCATTGTAGACCGGGGAGATGGAACGGAGATCGTCAACCGTCAGGGCGTTGAGCGGCACCCCCTTCTTCTCCGCCAGGGCGACGGCGGCCCCGACGGCGTGATGAGCCTGCCGGAAGGGCATCCCCTCCTTGACCAGCCAATCGGCCAGGTCGGTGGCGAGGAGAAGCGGATCGGACGCGGCGGCGCGGCACTTCGCTGCCTTCACGACGACCCCTTCGAGCATCGCGGCGAGGATCTCCAGCGAGGCGTGGAGCGTGTCGGCGGTGTCGAAGAGCCGTTCCTTGTCCTCCTGCAAATCCCGGTTGTAGGTCATCGGGAGGCCCTTCAGCAGCGTGAGGAGGGCCATGAGATTGCCAACGACACGACCACTCTTCCCCCGGACCAACTCGGCGACGTCGGGGTTCTTCTTCTGCGGCATGAGGCTCGACCCCGTCGTGTAGGCGTCGGGGAGCCGGATGAAGTCGAACTCGGCGCTCGACCAGAGGATCAGGTCCTCGGAGAGGCGGGAGAGGTGGACGGCGGCGAGGGCGGCGGCGGCGGCATACTCGACGATGAAGTCGCGGTCGCTCACGGAGTCCATCGAGTTCTCCGAGACCTTTGCAAAGCCGAGCAGTTCGGCAACATAGGCACGGTCAAGCGGCAGGGTGCTCCCGGCGATGGCCCCGCTGCCGAGGGGAAGGACATTCGCCCGGGCCGAGGCGTCGGCGAGGCGACCGGCGTCCCGTTCCAGCATCTCGACATAGGCCAGGAGGTGATGTCCCAGGGTCACGGGCTGGGCGCGCTGCAGATGGGTGTAGCCGGGGGATCAGGACGGCGGCGTCCCTCTCCGCCCACGCGACGAGGGCTTTCTGGAGCCCCTGCACGGCGGCAAGGTCGCGTTGAATCTCGTCCCGAATCCAGAGGCGCATGTCGGTCGCCACCTGGTCGTTCCGGCTCCGCCCGGTGTGGAGCTTCGCCCCGGCGGGGACGCGGGAGGTGAGGACCGCCTCGATGTTCATATGGACGTCCTCCTTGTCGACGGCCCACTGGAACTCGCCCCGGTCGATCTCCCCCTCGATCTGCTTCAGTCCTGCCGCGATGGCGTCGAGTTCTTCGTGCGTCAGGATGCCGATTTTCCGCAGCATCGTCGCATGCGCGATGCTCCCCCGGATATCGTGCCGGTAGAGCCGCCAGTCGAAAGAGACCGACTGGCTGAAACGTTGGAGCAGGGCCGCGGCCCCCTCGGAGAAACGGCCACCCCAGAGGGCGGCGTTGGCGGCATGAGCTTCGTTGGAAGGCGCACTCATAGGTCAAAAGTCGGAAAGAAGGAAATCAGGGACGGGGCGACCGGCGGCGGTAGGTGCCGCTCGATGGCTTGGCGGAAGGCTTGGAGAAAGATCGGGAGGAAAAAGACTTGGCCCGGGGCTTGTCCGACGGCGTGGCCGCCCGACGGGGGCGGGGTTCGAACGTCGAGCCCGTCTTCGGCTTCGGCCTGGAAAGGAAAGTCCGCATCGGGCGGTAGGGCTTCGTCGAGGGCGGCAGTGGCGTCGCCTTCTGCGGGGACAGGTAGCGGGCGATGTCCTTTTCGGTCAGCAGCTTCAACCTCCCGGAGGGGAGCCGGTCGAGCTTCAGGGAACCGATCTGCGTCCGGATCAGGCGGCGGACCTTGAAGCCGAGGTAGAGGAACATGAGCCGGATCTGCCGCTTGATCCCCTGCATCAGGACGACCTTCACCGAGGAGCCGCCCAGCGCGTGGATCTCCTCGACGCGGGCCTTCTTCCCCTCGATGAGGACCCCCTTGCGGAGCTTGTCGGCCAGGGAGAAATCGAATTCCCGGTCGAGGGTCACCTCGTAGGTCTTCGGCAGCTTGTAGCTGGGATGGGTCAGGCGCTGGGAGAGGGCGCCGTCGTTCGTGACGATGAGGAGGCCCTCGCTATCGACGTCGAGGCGGCCCACGTAGAAGACCCGGGGCCAGTCGGGGGGCAGGAGGTCATAGATCGTCTTCCGCCCCTCGGGATCGTCGGCGGTGCAGAGGTACCCCTTCGGCTTGTTGAGCATCGCCGTGAGGGAGCGGGCCGCCGCCTCGTTATGGGCCAGCCGGCTGCCGACCTTCACCTGGTCCCCCTCCCCGACCTGCGTCGAGAGATCGGTGACGATCTTCCCGTTGATCGTGACGCGCCCGTCCCGGACAAAGGCCTCGCAGGCACGGCGGGAGCCGAAGCCCGACTGGGCAAGGAAACGGTTAAGACGGATACTCATGCAGGGGCGGAGGCTATCAGAAAACCTCCGCCGCCGCCTAGGATTGAATTCCCCTCCGTCTCTCTTACGTGATCAGGCTCGCCTTCCGCGTATCGCGCATCGTGCAGTAGACGCAGAGGGAGACGAAGATACAGGCGCTGACGTAGTAGTAGAAATACTCCTCGTGCCCCATCTTCTTGAAGTAGAGCGCGATGGGTTCCGCCGTACCGCCGAAGATCGAAACGGCGATGGCGTAGGGGACGCCGACGCCGGTCGCCCGGATGTGGGTGGGGAAGAGCTCGGCCTTCACCACGGCGTTGATCGAGGTGTAGGCGGAGACATAGGTCCACGCCAGGGCGATCCAGAAAAAGCAGGCCACAGGCCCCTTCGCGCCGTGGAGCGCGGTGAGAATCGGCACCGTACAGGTCGTCCCCAGGACGCCGAAGGCAATGAGAAGCGGCTTCCGCCCGATCCGGTCGGAGAGGGCCCCGTAGATCGGCTGCAGGATCATGGCGAAGACGAGCGAGGCGGCGGTGACCCAGGTCGTCTCGATGTCGCTCAGGCCGACCGACAGCTTGAGGAACTTCTGCATGTAGGTCGTGTAGACGTAGAAAGCGAGCGTGCCGCCCATCGTCAGGCCGATCACGATCAGCGTCTCGCGCGGGTGATTGAGCAGCGCCGCGATTCCGGTCCGTTCGTGCGGCTTCTTGCGCATCGTCCGGAACGCGGCCGTCTCTTCGAGGTCCCGCCGCATCACGAGCGCAAACAGGGCGAGCGCCGCGCCGATGAAGAACGGGATGCGCCAGCCGAACGCGCGCAACTGGTCGCCGGTCAGGATCAGGTTCTGCAGGACGAGGAGCACGACGACCGCGACCAGTTGGCCGCCGATCAACGTCACGTACTGAAAGCTCGAATAGAACCCGCGCCGCTCCCGGGTCGCCATCTCCGCGAGATAGGTGGCGCTCGCGCCATACTCGCCGCCGAGGCTGAGCCCCTGCAGGAGCCTGGCGGCCAGCAGGATCGCCGGCGCGCCGACGCCGATCTGGGCGTAGGTCGGCGAGACCGCGATCATCAGCGAGCCGAGGCACATCAGGAGGACGGACAGCACCAGCGAGACCTTGCGGCCAAACGTGTCGCCGAGCCAGCCGAACAGCCAGCCGCCG
>CAISZB010000178.1 GCA_903889845.1 uncultured Verrucomicrobium sp.
CCAGCTGTACAGGTAAGCGCAAAGCGCGATTCTACCCTGCCCCGAAGGGGTGGCTTTCCCTCGCGTCCCCTCCTACATCCCCGGCAGGAAATTCAACTCATCCGCAACAAGGAAAAACCGCTGCGGATTATTCGGATAGGGCGTAAGGGTCCCACTGACGGTAAAGAGGATCTGGGAAAAGTCGCCCAACTCACCCAGCTGCTCCTGGACGTCCCGGGGGAGTTTCTCGCTCACGACTTCGAGGGAGTCCCAGCCGGTCCGCATCTCGAAGCGGAAGGGGGGGGAGGTGAACCGCTCGAAGGAGCCCTGGAGGAGGACGGTTTTCCCGGCGTATTTCGCCGGATCGGCGAGGACGTCGGCGTAGTTCATCGGCTTGGGCTTCGGGGCGGAGCCGTCGGCGGGGGGGGCCTCGGCCTGGGCGGCCGTCGGCGGGGCGGGAAACTCGATCGACTGGGCGTCGAGCTTGTAGCGGCCGGGCCGGGCGAGGTCGGTCCGGACGATGCCGGTGACCCGCATCGACTGGCCGGAGAACTGCGGCTCGTTGAGGAACCGGGTCCGGAGGTCGGCCCCGAGGCGGCTGAAGTTGACGGTGATCGAATCGAGGCCCCGCCAAAGGGTGAATTGCTGGCGGTTGGGCTCACGGAAGTCGAACCGGCCCTCCATCGTGACGATCGTGTTGAGGTAGCGCTGGGAGAAGCGGACGATCTGGGCGTAGGAGACGATCGGAATCTCGTTCGGGTCGATCCGGTAGCGGGTGGCGGCTCCCTCGATGTCGATCTTCGAGGCGACGATGAGGATCGGGTTGTCGTGCGGGTCGCCCTCCTTCACGGTCCCGGTGATGGCGAGCGGGACCTCGGAGAAATTGCGGAGGCCCTGGATGATCCGCTGCCCCTCGGGCGGGACGAGGGTGACGTTGACGTTGACCGACTGGGCGGGGCCCATCCGCATCTCGAAGATCGGTTGCCGCGTCTCCATGTAGTAGAAGCGGCCGTGGACGCGGACGTCTTTTCCAAGATAGCGCGCCTGATTGAGGCTCAGCTCGGCATAGCCGACCTCGGGCAACCCCCCGCTCGCCGACTTGCCGGGCGCGGAAGGCGAAGCCGCCGGTTGCTGCGCTCCGCCGATCCAGGGCACGGAGCAAAGGAGGCATCCGAGCAGGGCCGGGCGGAAGGGACGGAAAAGCATCGTGACCCCGGACACTACCTTCCGCAGCTACGGGGGGCAAGCTAGGACGCAGGTCCCAGCACCTCGCGGATCTTCCTGGCGAGGCCGAGCGGGGTGAAGGGTTTCGGGAGGAAGGCCTCGTCGCGGACGACTTCCCCGACGTGGGCGTTGTTCTGGAGGTAGCCGGAAATGTAGAGGACGCGGGCACTGCCGCGATGCTCGCGGAACCGGGCGGCAATCTCTTCCCCGCCGCCCGACGGGAGGACGACGTCGGCGACGAGGAGGTCGATGGGGGCATCGCTCTGGATCACGGCGAGGGCCATTTCCTGGTCGCCGACCTCGATGACCCGGTAGCCGAGGGTCCGCAGGGAGGCCGAGAGGAGGCGCCGGATGGTCGTATTGTCATCGACGAGGAGAATCGTCTCCGTCCCCGTGGGCCAGTCGGCGGCCTGGGCCTCGGACGGTTTCTCCGCCGGCGCGGTGGGGGCAGCCTCGTTTCCCTGAAGCCATTCCTGGAAAAACGGCACCCCTTCCTCCGCCTTCCGGTCGTCCTCGCCTTCCTTCCGGCTCCGCACGTCGAGGGCCCCGTCGGCCTGGACGCGCCGGAGTTCGAGGAGATGTCGGGCCAGGGAGGCGGCCTTGAGGATCGACGACTCGATCCGCTTCAGCCGCGGCGTCCCCTCCCCGTTCTCGTCGAGCTCGGAGAGGGTGCTTTGCCCCATGATGACGGTGAGGAGGTTGTTGAATTCGTTGGCAAGGCGGCCCTCGTCGGAAACGGCGGGACTGTTCTCCGCCCCATCGAGTTCGTGGCTGGGGAGGAGGGAGAATTTCATGATCGCCCGCGCAGCCTGCTTGGTTCCCGAATCGAGGGGCAGGATACGGCAGAAGACGGCGACGATTCCGCCGTCCTTGCGGCGGATGCGGCCCCGGCCCTGCCCCGGCAAGCCTCCTAGGACGGCGCCGACGAGCGTCGCCCGCGTCTCCCCGTCGAGGGAGGAAAAGAGGAAGTCCCACTCCTTCCCGACCACCTCGGCCAGGGGCCAGCCGGTGATCCAGGAGACGTCGCACCCGGCGAGGGCGATCTTCGGGAAACGGTCCTTGTGCTGGCGTTCGAGGATCAGGACGGCCTCCCCGTCGCTCGTCGTGGCGGCAGGCTCCGTGCCCTTGGGGGCCGCTTCCAGTCCTTCCAGGTAGCCGCAGACGGAGCCTTCCCCGTTGCGGAGGGCTTCCAGCCGGGATTGCAGGGGGACGACGTCCCCGCCTTTCTGCTGCCGCCAGACGGGACCGACATGGCGGCCTTCCTTGTTCGCCAGGAAAAAGGCGAGTTCCGGCGCCTGGCTCTGGACCTGCGCGGGGGTGAAGAGGCGGGTGTAGCGCTTCCCGTGGAGTTCCTCCGGCCCGTAATGGAGCAGTGTGGCAATGCCCGGATCGGCACCCGCCACGCGGCCTTTGGCATCGATGAAAAGCAACCCCTCCCGGCTGCCGGCGAGGGTCGATTCCGAGAAGCGGGGCAAAGGTTCCTCCTCGTGCTTGGAGCCCGGCAAAAGGGAGCAAAGTCGGGCGAATTGATTGAAAACAAAGTAGGACACGGGAAACCCTTTTTAACGTGATTCTATGGAAAATCTTATCCCATTCGGGGGCGCAAGAATATCGGTCGAAGGCTGAAAAGGGTGTCCGTGTTTGTCTGACAGGGGGGGGCGCGATTGGAGGGTGCTGCCCTTCGGGACCGGGGACAATCGCTACGCTTCCCTGTACAGCTCCATGTCCACCGCACGTTGTAGGCTTCTGAGGGGTGCCCCCTCAGGTTGGCTCCCGCCCCTGCCGATTGGTTTCCCCTTTGGGTAGTTGCGCTATCGCGCAGGCAGTCCCAGCTAAGAGCCTGTGTGGGAAGAAGAGCACGCGGTGGAGGCTCTTCTCCTCCCGAGGCGCAGCCTCGGCTAGATCCCCGAATCTCCGAGGGTACGTAC
>CAISZB010000179.1 GCA_903889845.1 uncultured Verrucomicrobium sp.
CCCTGCTCCGCCTCTGCCTTATTCTCGTCCTTGCCCTCGTGCCGAGTGCCCCGGCGCAGCAGAACCCCGCCGACAACGCCGAGGAAACCGTCGTGAACGCCGACTCGTGCCGCTTCGACATGGCGCAGAAGCAGGCCGTCTTCACCTCGAACGTCACCGTCGTCTCGAAGGGCTTCTCCCTGAAGGCGAAGGAATTGACTGTCCTTTTCTCGAAGGATCCCGGCGGCAAGGTCGAGCGGATGCTGGCCCGCGGCGACGTCGAGATCGTGAGCGACGGGCGCAACGCGAAGGCCGCCCAGGCCGAGTACATCGCCGCCGACGACCGCCTCATCCTCACCGGCTCCCCGCAGGTCCTGCAGGGGAAGGACGTCATCACCGGGACGACGATCACCCTCTACCGGGGATCGAACCGGATGGAAGTCGAGGGCCGCAGCCGCCTCATCATCGGGCAGGACTTCGGGAAGTCCCCGGCCCCGGTGGCGACGCCCTGAGTTGTCTCAGGCCATGGGCTCGCGCCCGGCAAAGACCCCACCGAAGAGCGCCTCGAAGACCGGGCGCGTCTTCTTCCGGAGCGGCACCTCGACGAAACGGTAAAGCACCGTCGCCGTCACCAGCAGTAGGACCAGGAAAATAGGCCCGAGCTGGACCGGGCTGAGTGCCGAATGGAAGAGGCGGCGGTTCGTCTCCTCGACGACGAAGAGGAGCTGGAGCTGGCAGAGGTAGACCGAGTAGGAGATCGCCCCCAGGAACGTCAGCGGGCGGGAGGAGAAGAGCCGGTTGAGGACGGTCCCCTGCCGTAGCGCCCCGTGGACCACCAGCGGGAAGAGGAAGAAAATCGCCAGGTAAGGCCAGTCGGCGAAGATCGGGGAATGCCAGCGGGCCTCGTTGAGCTGGATCGCGACGAGGAGCGCCGCCGCGAGGCCCCCCGCCCATCCCGCCGAGAGGGGGAACCGATTCGTTCCCGCTGCCGGAACGCCGGGGCGGTAGAGGTGGCGATAGAGAAGGCAACCGAGGCCGAAGGAGACCGCGCACCGGGGCAGGGTGATGAACTGGAGCCAGCCGACGAGGGGGGACTTCCACGGCAGGTTGAAGAAGAGGAACGCCGAGACGGCGACCGAGGCGACGAGGAAGACCGAGGAGAGCCGCCGCTTGAAGACGAAGTAGAACCAGACCCCGTTGAGGAGGAGTTCCGGCGTCAGAGACCAGGCGATCCCGTTCCACGAATTCCAGAATTCGTTCCGGCTCAATCCCGCGCATTGGAGGAGGGAGAGGTTCAGGAAGAAGGTGTAGAGCGGGGCCGGGCCGGAGGAGCGGGCGGCCTCGCTCAAGCCGGAGAAATGGAGCCGGGCCAGGCAGACGAGGGCCGTGACGAGGAGCATGAAGGCGTGGAGCGGCCAGAGACGGGCGAAGCGGTGGGCCAGGAATTCGGAGAAAGAGAGCCGCCCCGCGACAATCTTGGACTCGTAGACGTGCATCATGACGATGCCGCTGATGAGGAAGAAGAGATCGACGAAGACCCACCCGCAGGTCATCGGCAGGAAGCGGCCGAACATCGGGCCGGTGTGATGGAAGGCGACCCCGAGCGCGGCCATCCCGCGCAGGCCGTCGAGGGCGGAGAGGCGGTCGGCGCGTTCTCCCGTGGCGGCGTGGCTCATGCGGCGAAGTCTAAGTGCGGGGGGAAAGGAGTGTCAACCGCCGGGGCCGTTCCTAATTCCCCCTCACCGCCTTGAGGAGCGGCTCCCGCCATGTCTCGGACTTCGGGTCGTAGAGGCCGAAGCCGGAGCAGAACTCCCAGTAGGCCGAGGGGATGTGGCGTGCTTCCAGGGCACGGGCGATGTAATCGGTCCAGAGGGATCGGTCCTCCATCGCGGACTTGCTGTACGCGCCGAATTCCCCGACGAAAACGGGCCTCCCGGCCGCTTGGCTCCAGGCGGCGAGCTTGTCGAAGGCGGCGTCGATCGGGGCCTTGTCCGCGTCGCTTCCGGTCCACCGCGTTCCCATCCAGGCGTCGCTGCCCTGTACCCACGAGGCTCCCTGGTGGGTGAAATGGAACGGGTCGTAATGATGGACGGTGACGAGGAGGTGGGTGTCGTTCTCCGGCAGGACCAGGGCGGGAAGCTTCTCCAGGCTGTTCCATTGGACCGGGCCGACGACGATGGTCCGGTCCGGGTTCGACGGACGGATCACGGCCAGGGTCCCGGCGACGAGGATGTTCCAGCGCCCCGCGTCGAGGGCCTTGCACGGCTCGTTGCAGAGTTCGAAGAGGATCGAGGGGGGCTCGTCCTTGTAGTGCTCCGCGATCTGTTTCCAGAGGGCGAGGAAGCGGGGGGCGTGGGCGTCGGGCTGGGTGTTGAGCTCGTCGTAATTGTGGAGGTCGAGGATGAGGGTCAGGTTCTGGGCCTTTGCGGCAGTCACGGCCCGATCGACACGGGCGAGGAAGGACGGATCGATCGTGTAGGGCGGCTTTTCGAGGGCGTGGGCCGACCACCGGATCGGCAGCCGCACCGTCCGGAACCCGGCCTTCGCGACGGTCTCGAAGTAGCTCTCCTTCAGCGTCACGCCCCACTCGCCCTCCTTCGGTGCCTCCAGCATGTTGCCGAAGTTGATTCCGGGACCGGGGAGGGGAGGAACCTGGGCCATCGTTGTCAGCAGGGGCAGGAAGAAAGCCAAGAGCAACGAGCCGAGTTTCATAGAAAAAGGGAAATCAAGTCGCGGCATCGACGAGCCCGGCGGCGCGGAAGCCGCTCCAAGCCGCCCCCTCGATGGTGCCGGGGAGACCCGTCGCCGTCCAATCCCCGGCGAGGTGGAAATTCGGCCACGGCGTCGGCGCGTCGGCGGCGGGGCGGAGTTTCTCGACGGCGGGCGTTGCGCCGAAGGTGGCGCTCTTTCCTTTATAGGCGAAGCGGTGG
Source organism: uncultured Verrucomicrobium sp. (assembly GCA_903889845.1). Lineage (GTDB taxonomy): Bacteria > Verrucomicrobiota > Verrucomicrobiia > Methylacidiphilales > GAS474 > GAS474. Next base: position 2,910 of record CAISZB010000179.1, read on the forward strand.
ACGACCTTCGCCTCCCGTGCGGCGGGCAGGAACCGGGCGAGCTCGGCGAGGGCCTGGGCCTCCATCTCCTCCGCATTCATCTCCCGTTGCGCCGTCGCCCCGCTGACGACGACGACGTAGGCGTGGCCCAGGGGGGAATGCGTTCCCGTGATCGCCTCCCGGTCGAAGAGCCAGTGGATCGGCGAGTCGAGGAAGCCGACGAAGAGCTTCCCTTCCGTCATCACGGGCCGGTCGAACCAAAGATGGATGCTGACGATGGGCGAATCGGGGATCGCGGCGCAGGCGGCGCGCAGGGGGCTCCCCTCCGGGAGTAATCCGCGCAGGGCGTTCCACGGCAGGGCGCTGACGACGTGGTCGGCGCGGAATGTCCGCCCGTCGAGGGTCTCCGCCCCGGCGATCTGTCCGTTCTCGATCAGGAGGTGCTTCACGTGCGCCCCGGGGACGACCTCCGCGCCGCACCAGCGGTGGAGCGTCTCCGTCGCCGGGGAGAGGAGCTCCCCGAGGCCGACGCGGCTGACGATGAGCTTCGATCCCTCCGCCGAGGCGAGGAGCGCCCGCTTCAGCACCGTCGCCAGGAGCCGGGCCGACGACCCGGTCAGGGCCTGGTTCAACGCGGCGAGGCAGAGCGGTTCCCAGAGCGCCGTGACGAGGTGCGGCG
>CAISZB010000180.1 GCA_903889845.1 uncultured Verrucomicrobium sp.
GGAGCCCTACCGGATGTTCACCTCCCGGGCGGAGCACCGCCTCCTCCTCCGCCAGGACAACGCCGACCTCCGGCTGACCGAGATCGGGGCCGAGATCGGCCTGGCCTCCCCCCGCCGCCTGGAGAAGCTGCGCGCGAAGCGGGCGCGGATCGAGGAGGTGAAAGCCCGGCTCGACGCTGTGAAGGTCGACCATCAACCCCTGAGTGTCTGGCTGAAGCGACCCGACTACGATTGGTCGCAGCTCCCGGAGGAATTCGCCTCCGTCCCCGACGACGTCGCCGTCCAGATCGAGACCGCCATCAAGTACGCCGGGTACATCGCCCGGGAACAGCTCCAAATCGAGAAAGCCCGCGCCAGCGAGGAAAAGGAGATCCCCGTCTGGCTCGACTACGACATCGTCCACGGCCTGAAGACCGAGGCCCGGGCGAAGCTCAAGGCGATCCGCCCCCGCACCTTCGGCCAGGCCGCCAGGATTAGTGGTATTAACCCAAGTGATATTGCTTTGCTCCTGGTCTGGACAAAGCGGGGGCCGGGCGCTACATCCTAAGGTTCCCTGCCTCGGGTGGTTTCTTTACCTCTCGAGGGAGAAATTGTTCCACGTGGAACAAAAAGTCGGTCCCGGTCGCTCGCGATAGAATGGAATGAAAAACAAAGTGGTCTCCTGGTTCAAAGCCAAGCTTCACCTCGTCGCGAGCCAAAAGGGGAGCAAGCACTCGATCGCCCTCGGCATCGCCATCGGGTTCTTCTGGGGCTTCAGCCCCCTTTTCGGGTTCAAGACCCTCTTCTCCTTCCTCACGGCCTGGCTCGTCCGGGCGAACAAGATCGCCGCCCTCGTCGCCGTCACCCTCCACGACGTCTTCCTCCCGGTCTACCCCCTCTTCCTCGCTCTGAGCTACTTCGTGGGGAACAAGCTCCTGGGCGTCGCCCACCCGGCCCACGTGAAGCTCCTGAAAATCACCCGCGTCCCCCTCGCCGAGGCCCCCGAAGACTGGTGGGACGACCCCACCGTCACCTTCCATTACCTGCGGGACGCCGCCCATACCTTCTTCGGCCACCTCGTCCATAACCTCCCCGCGATCTATCCGCTCCTCCTCGGCTCGGTCCTCCTCGCCCTCCCCATCTGCGTCGCCACCTACTTCCTCACCATCCGCCTCCTCTGCTGGTACGAGCGGCGGCAGGCCGCCAAAATCGAGGCCGCCGGACACCCCGGCACCTTCGACGTCTGCGGCAAGCCCTTCCCCCCGGAAGAGAAATAACCCTCTTCCCTTCTTCCCGCATGGCCCTCCTCCAGCTTCGCGGCGTCACCCTCCGGTACGACGCCCAACCCCTCCTCGACGCCGCCGACTTCCAGATCGATCCCGGCGAGCGCGTCTGTCTCCTGGGCCGCAACGGCGCGGGGAAGACCAGCCTGATGCGCCTCCTCACCGGGGAGGAGACCCCGAACTCCGGCGAGGTGATCCGCCAGCCCGGGACCTGGATGACCCGCCTCGACCAGGAGGTCCCCGGCGATATCGGCGGCACCGTCCTCGACGTCATCCGCACCGGCCTCCACCCCCATATCGAGACCCACGGCCACGAGGAGGAATGGGAGACCGACGTCCGGCTCGACGCCCTGGCCGAGGACATGGGCCTCGCCCCCCAGCTCGACGCCCCCTTCGCCTCCCTTTCGGGCGGCCTGAAGCGGCGCGTCCTCCTGGCGAAGGCCCTCGCCGGGCAGCCCGACCTCCTCCTCCTCGACGAGCCGACGAACCACCTCGACCTCGCCTCGATCCTCTGGCTCGAGGAATTCCTCCTCAAGACGAAGCCGACCCTCTTCTTCGTCACCCACGACCGCTCCTTCCTGCGGAAACTCGCCACCCGGATCGTCGAGCTCGACCGGGGCCGCATCGCCAGCTGGGCCTGCGACTACGACGAGTTCCTCATCCGCAAAGCCGCCTCCCTCGACGCGGAAGAGAAGCAGTGGGCCGCCTTCGACAAAAAGCTGGCGCAGGAGGAGGCGTGGCTCCGCCAGGGCGTGAAGGCCCGCCGGACCCGGAACGAGGGCCGCGTCCGCGCCCTGGAGGCGATGCGCCGGGACCGGAGCCAGCGCCGGGAGCGGGAAGGAACCGCCCGGATCGAGGTCTCCGCCGGGGCCCTCTCCGGCCAAAAAGTCGTCGAGGCGAAGAACGTCACCTTCTCCTACCCGGATGGCAACGGGGAGCCCGTCGTCCTCGACTTCACCGCCACCCTCTGGCGCGGCGACAAGGTCGGGATCATCGGGCCCAACGGCGGCGGGAAGACGACCCTCCTCAAACTCCTCCTGGGCCGCCTCGAACCCGACTCCGGCACCGTCACCCCCGGGACGAAGCTCCAGATCGTCTACCTCGACCAGCTGCGCGACCAGATCGACGGGGAGAAGAGCGTCGCCTGGAACGTCGCGGGCGATGCGGAGACGGTGATGTTCCAGGGCCGTCCGAAGCACATCCACAGCTACC
>CAISZB010000181.1 GCA_903889845.1 uncultured Verrucomicrobium sp.
GACCGTCATGAGCTTGAGGCCGCCGGTCTGCTCGCCCGCGCCTTCGGAGTCGGAGAGACCGGCCTGACCGCCCTCCGTGTTGAAGCGGAAGCGGCTCACGCGAGCCGCCATGCCTTGGATTACGTTTTTCATGGTTGCTTGTTCCTTTTGTTGTTGGGTTGGTTGCTGCGTTGCTTGGGGATGAAAGTGGGTTACCGAAGTTTCAGACTGGAGAGCGCCAGGAGGGCGCACAGGAGGCTCATGATCCAGAAGCGGATCGTGACCTGGGACTCGGCCCAGCCCTTGAGCTCGAAGTGATGATGGATCGGCGACATGGCGAAGACCCGCCGCCCCGTCATCTTGAAGAACGAAACCTGGATGATGACGGAGAGCGCCTCAACGACGAAGACGCCGCCCGCCAGGACGAGGAGCAGCTCCTGTCCGACGCAGATGGCAACGACGCCCAGCGCCCCGCCGATGGCCAGGGAGCCGGTATCCCCCATGAAGACGCGGGCCGGGTGGCAATTGTACCAAAGAAAACCGAGCGTCGCGCCGAGGAGGGCCGCGCAGAAGATCGCCAGTTCCCCGGCGTGGGGGACGTAGGGCATGAAGAGGTAGGCCGCCATCTTCACGTTCCCGACCACGTAGGCGAAGATCGCATAGACCAGCGCCACCGTGATCGTGCATCCCCCGGCCAATCCGTCGAGACCGTCGGTGAGGTTGACCGCGTTCGAGGCCCCCGTGACGACGAAGGCGAAAAAGAGAAGCGCCCACCAGCCGAGATCGACCGAGGCCGTGCGCAAGAAGGGGATCGACATCTCCCGCGCCACCTGCCGATAGGTCGGATCGGCCAGGAGGATCGCCCCCACGGCCAGCCCCGTCGCGACCTGGGCGACGAGCTTCAGCCGCCCGGGAAGTCCGGCCGACTTCTTCTTGCTGACTTTCAGGTAATCGTCAAGGAACCCGATCCCGCCCAGGAAGAACATCGCCCCGAGGGAAATCCAGACCAGCTTCGCTTCCTCGAGGCGGACCCACAGGAGACAGCTCGCCGCCACCGCCAGCAGGATCAGCAATCCACCCATCGTCGGCGTCCCCTTCTTCCCGCTGTGGAGTTCGGCCAGCTTGTGGACCTCCTCCTTCTGGCGGAGCGGCTGCCCCATCTTCAGGCGGCGCAGGATCTCGATCAGCCACGGCCCGACGATCCAGCAGAAGACGAGGGACGTCATCGCCGCCCCCACGATGCGGAACGTCACATAGTGGAAGACATTGAGGAGGGTGAACGCGTGATGAAAATGGTGGAGGTAGTAGAGCATGGTCTTAGGAAGCGGGTTGCAGGGCGTTGTTCAGAACAGAGACAAGGCCTTCGAGTTTCAAAAAGCGGGACCCCTTCACCAGGAGCGTGTCGTCGGGACGAAGGCGCGGGGGAAGAATCTCGACCGCCTCGGCGGTGTCCCGGCACAGCAGGATCGAGGAGGCGGCGAACCCGGCCTCCTTCGCCCCCGCCTCAAGGTCGGCGGCATTCGGCCCGACGAAGACCAGCAGCCCGGCGCAGGCGACCGTCGCGGCGACTTGCCCCGTCTCCCGGTGGAGCCTCGGCGCATGCTCGCCCAGTTCCCCCATCGACCCCACCACCGCGACGCGGCGGGCAGGAGCGGGGAACTCGCGGAGTGCCGCCAGAGCGGAAGCCGTCGATTCCGGGTTCGCGTTGTAGCAATCGTTGATGAGCCACCCGCCGCCCTTGCCGAGGGGGGAGACCTCCATCCGCTTCCCGGAGAGGCGGACGCCGGAGAGTCCCGCCGCAATCCCGGCGATCCCGATCCCGGCGGCCCCGCCGACGGCGGCGGCCAGGAGCGCGTTCGAAACCATGACGCGATTGAAGAGCGGGAGCGCCACGGAAGCGCGTCCCCCCGCGCCAACAAGATCAAAGGCAAGGCCGCTCTCCGTCGTGACGACATTCTCCGCCTTCCAGGCGGCATCGCCCCCCTCCCCGACCCAAACCGTCTTTCCGTGATTCCGCGCGGCGCGCGCCCGGAGGCGCGGATCGCCGCCGGAGAGAACCGCGATCCCCGCCTCGCCCAGGGCGGCGACCAGATCGGTCTTCTCGTCGGCGATCGCCTCGCGGCTCCCCAGGTATTCGATGTGGGCCGAGCCGACGTTCGAGATCACCGCCACGTCGGGCGCCGCGATCGTCGCCAGCGCGGCGATCTCCCCACGGTGATTCATCCCCATCTCGACGACGGCATACTCGGTCTCCGGCCCGATCCGCAGGAGGGTCAGCGGGACGCCGATGTGATTGTTCAGGTTCCCCTCCGTCGCCACGGTGCGGAAGCGCGTCGCGAGGACGGCGGCGATCATCTCCTTCGTGCTCGTCTTGCCGCTGCTCCCCGTCACCCCCACCACGCGGACCGGGAAGCTCCGCCGGTAGGCGGCGGCGAGCTGCTGGAGCGCGGCCAACGTGTCCGGCACCAGGATCAGGCCGAACCCGGGCGGAAGCGGCTCCTGCGGTTTCCGGCAAATCAGCGCCGCAACCGCCCCGGCCTCCGCCGCAGGGGCCAGGAAGGAATGCCCATCGAACCGCTCCCCGACGAGAGCGACGAAGAGATCCCCGGCCGCCAGCGTCCGGGTATCGGTGTGGACACGGGTGACCACCGTTTCCGGCGAGCCTAATCCCGACAGGAGCACGCCCCCGGCCATCGCGGCCAGTTCGTCGAGGCGCATTGGCTTCATCAGGCCCCCCTCCTGCGGTCGGCCAGCAACCCAGCGACAATTTCCCGATCATCGAACGGCGCGTAGACCCCGAAGACCTCCTGGGTCGCCTCGTGCCCCTTCCCCGCGACGCAGACGATGTCCCCCGGCCCCGCCTCGGCGATTGCGAGCGCGATCGCTTCCCGCCGGTCCTCGATCCACCGGGCCGCCTGCGCGGGCTGCCCGGCAGGAACCCCTTCCTTCATATCGGCAAAAATCCCCGCGACGCTCTCGTTGCGCGGGTTGTCGGCGGTGAAATAGACCCGGTCGGCCAGTTCGATCGCGGCGGCGGCCATCTTCGGGCGCTTCGTCCGGTCGCGGTTCCCGCCGCAGCCGATGACCAGGGCCAGGCGGCGCGGGTTGAGATCGCGGAGCGTCCGCAGCGCCTTGCGCATCGCATCCTCGGTATGGGCGTAATCGACCACGACCGCCGGCTCCCCCTCCCCGCCGCCGAAGCGTTCCATCCGTCCCGGGACGGCGGGCAGCCCCGCGAGGCCCTCCTCGCACCGCTCGAAGGGGAACCCGAGCGCGAGGACCGCGCCCAACGCCCCGAGGGCGTTGGCGACATTGAAGCGACCGATCAGGGGTGTGCGCACCGCCTGCCGCCGATCGCCATAGACGAGGTCAAACTCCGTGCCGACGACCCCGGCGCGGACATTCTCCGCCCGCAGGTAGGCCGTACCGTTGCCCGAGGCGCTGAAACCGATGATCGCCTCGCTCGCCGGAAGGATCGAAATGAGGCGGCGCCCATAGGGGTCGTCGAGGTTGACGACTGCGGCACCCCGTCCCGGCGTCAGACGCCCGTAGAGCTTCTGCTTCGCCTTGAAGTAGGCCTCCATCGTCTGGTGATAGTCGAGGTGGTCCGGCGTCAGATTCGTGAAAATCGCCGCGTTGAAATCGATCCCCTCGACCCGCCCCTGGTCGAGGGCGTGGGAGGAAACCTCCATCGCCGCCGCTCGACATCCGGCCTGGCGCATCTCGGCGAGAAGCTCCTGGAGGTCGGCCCCCTCCGGCGTCGTCCGCGAGGCGGGAAGGACGCGCCCGCCGAGATCGTAGCGAACCGTCCCCAGCATCCCGACCGGCGTGCCGGGATGGAGAAGGCGGAGAAGGTGCTGAACCGCGAAGGCCGTCGTCGTCTTCCCGTTCGTCCCCGTCACGCCGACGAGGGAGAGGGACCGGGCGGGATACCCGTAGTAGGCCCCGGCCATCAACGCCAGGGCGCGGCGGGCGTCGGGCACCCGGACGAAGGAAGCCGTGGCAATCTCGTGATCGGTGCTCTCCAGCACCACGGCGGCCGCGCCGCGCTGGCAGGCATCATGGATGAACTGGTGCCCGTCAACCGCCGCCCCTTTCCACGCAAAGAAGACATCCCCCGGCTCGACCCGGCGCGAGTCGTAACGCAGGGCATGAATCTCCCGGTCGAGGCCCCCCTCGACGGAACATTGCGACAGCGCGGGGACGAGGTCGGCCAGCTTCACAGCGAAGCCCTCCGGGTTGGCTCTTCAGCCGACGCAGCCGCCGGAGCAGGGACCACCCCGGCGGCAGTCGACGGCGCGGGCGCAGGCGAGATCGGATCGGGCGTGTCGCTCTCGTTCGGGATACTCTCCCGGACCGCAGGCGCGGCATCCTGCGCCCCCTTGTTCTGAACCATCGCGGGCGCAGCCACGTCTGAGGGAATCGTGACGTTGAGGACCTGGGAGATCTGCGTCGCCATGTCGGAGAAGGCGGGGGCCGAGACCTGCGCCCCGTAGATCGCCCCGTGCGGCTCGTCAACCATCACGACCAGGACGAACTGCGGGTCCTCCGCCGGGACGAAGCCGATGAAGGAAGCCACATACTTCCCCGAGTTGTAGGTGCCGTTGACGAATTTCTGCGCCGTCCCTGTCTTGCCCGCCGCGTGGAGGGCGGGATTGATTTTCCCCTTCGCCGTGCCGTCGAGGACGACGGCGGAGAGCGCGCGGGAAACCTGCTTCGCCGTGTCGGCGGAGATCACGCTGCGGAGGACCGTCGGCGGGAAGTATTGGACCACGCGCCCGTTCGAGTCGGTCACCTGCTCGACGAGGCGCGGCTTCACCAGGCTGCCCCGGTTCGCGATCACCGACATCGCCACGGCCATCTGCAACGGCGTCGCGGAGACCTCCTGGCCGATCGGCACCCGCGTCGGGGAAAGGTTCGACCACAGGGAGACCGGGCGGAGCGTCCCCGCCGATTCCCCCTGCCCGGGCAGGACCCCCGTCTGCCGCCCGAAGCCGAACCGGCGCGCATAGTCATAGAGGCGGTCCTTCCCCAGCTCCAGGCCCAGCTTCGCGAAGCCGATATTGCTCGACCGCGCCAGCACCTCCGTGAGGGAGAGCATCCCGCTCGGCTCATCGTCGTGGAGCCACTTGTCGGCGTAGAAAAAGCGGCCGTTCTCGCAGAAAATCTTCGAGTCGAGGGTCATCATCCCCTCGTTGAGGATGCCGGAGAGGGTGACGATCTTGAACGTCGAGCCCGGCTCCACCATGTCGGTCAAGCACCGGTTGCGGAAGGCGGCCATCGGGACACCGCGCCGGTTGTTCGGGTCGTACGTCGGGCGGTTCGAGAGGGCCAGGATGTCCCCCGTCTGCGGGCGCATCACGATCGCGTAGGCGGCGGAGGGGTGATACTTCTTGTCGATCTTGTCGAGGCCGTCCTCGACGATGTTCTGCACGGCCAGGTCGAGGGTCAGCATCACGCTCGACCCGTCGACCGGCTGCTGGTCCCGCCCCCGGTAGCCCGTGATCTCCCGGCCCCGGGCGTCGCGCTCGATCCACTGCTCGCCGGAGACGCCCCGCAGTACGGGGTCCATCGCCCGCTCCACTCCGGCCACGCCCCTGCTCTCGTTGTCGAGGAAGCCGACAAGGTGGCTCGCGTAGGTGCCGTTCGGGTAGGAGCGGAGGTAGTGATCCTCGAAGATCAGGAAGCGGTCTGGCTGCGGCAGGTCCTTCCTCGGGGCGGCCTTGGCCTGGGTTTGTGATTGGGCTTGGGCCAGGGCCAGTTGCGTCTTCCGCCACTCCGTCCGCTTCGCCATCTCGAAGTTCTTCAGGTCGGCCATCTGGTCCTCGGTCACGTCGGTGACCAGGCACTGGTAGCGCTTCTCCGGCACGAAGCGGGCCGAGATCGATCCGGGCGCGAGCTTCAGGAGACGCTCCATCTCGGGCAGCGTCTTCTCCGGCTCCAGCAGGTTCTTCCCGTCGGCACAGACGTTGTGCAGGACCTGCGTCTGGGCCAGCGTCTGACCCTGCGCGTCGAGGATCAGGCCGCGCCGGGCGGGCAGCACGATCCGGTCGCAATGCTTCTCCACCGCCAGCCGCCAGTACTTCTCATGGTCGACGAGCTGGATCTGCACCAGCCGCCACGAGATGACGGTGAAGCCGAAGGCAAGGCAAACGAAGAGGAAAAGCGCCCGCCCCCGCAGCGTCATGGCAGCCCCCCTCCGGGATTCTGGCCGCTGTTCCGAGCGATCGAGGTGATCGGCACACGCCCGTTCTCCATCTGCACCACCTTCAATTCCCCGATGCGGACCATGCCGCTGTTCATCGCCGTCAGGCGGCGGCGCAGCTCGTCGTAGGAGGAGAGGCGGTCGATATTGTACTGCATCTGCTGATTCCGCTTCTTCCAGCTCCGCAGATCGGTCTCCTGGTTGCGGACCTCCGTCGCCAGGCGCATCACCTCGTTCTTCTCGTAGACGTAGCTCCCGCCGAAGAGGCTGAGGGCGAGGCCGACGACGACCCATTTCAGGACCGCGGCCAGTTGGAGCGAGTGGACTTCCTTGACGCGATTGCGGCTCATAAATTCTCCTGGGTTCCCGTCTTCCACGCCAGCCGGAGGCGGGCGCTGCGGGCGCGCGGGTTGGCGGCGGTCTCCGCGTCGTCGGGCAACACCCGCTCCACGCGATCGAAACAAAAATCGGGATTCACCGCCTCGGGCGCAAAGGAAGGCGTCTCCAGCGTCCGGCGCGAGCGGTCCCGCAGATAATGCTTCACGATCCGGTCCTCGCCGGAATGGAACGAGATCACCGCCAGCACCCCGCCCGGGCGAAGCAGCGCCGTCGCGGCGGGCAGCGCCTCCTCCAGCGCCTCCACCTCCCGGTTCACCGCCATGCGCAGGGCCTGGAAAATCTGGGTCGCCGGATGGATCTTCTCCCCCCGGCGGCGCGGCGACGCGGCGGCCACCACCTCGGCCAGATCCGTCGTCGTCTCGATGGGCCGGGATTCGCGACGACGGACAATCGCCTTCGCAATCCGGCGGCTCTGCCGCTCCCCGCCCAGGTGATAGAACAGATCGGCCAGCGGTCCTTCCTCCATCCCGTTCACGATCGAAGCCGCCGTCGTCTCCTGCCGCTGATCCATCCGCATGTCGAGCGGCGCCTCGTAACGGAAACTGAACCCCCGGGCCGGATCGTCGAACTGGGGAGAAGAGACACCGAGGTCGAAGAGAATGCCGTCGGCCGCCTCCCACCCCGCCTCCCCGCACCGCGCCGTCATCTCGGAAAAATCGCTACGCATGGCACACATCCGGTTGGGCCAGACCGCCTCCAACGCGGCGGCGGCGGCGATCGCTTCCGCATCCCGGTCGAAGGCCAGCACCGAGCAGCCCCGCTCCAGCAACGCCGCCGTGTGGCCGCCCCGCCCGAAGGTCGCGTCGATCCAGCGCGCGCCGGACTGCGGTTCCGCGTGTCGCAGAAACGCCTCCAACAGCACCGGAGCATGGGAAAAAGCGGACATAGTCAAAGAAGGAAAGCGCCATGAATGCGATGTCGTGGCCCGACGCCGTCGGGTCCCGGTCAGATGCCCAGGGCGTCCGCAACATCCTCCAGCGTCGTCGCCTGCGGCGTGATCGCGCGCAGAGCGGCAGGGTTGTAGATGGCAAAATGATCGAGGCGCCCGACGAGCACCGCCTCCTTCTCGATCCCGGCGGGCTTGCGAAACTTCTCCTTCACCAGGATACGGCCCTGCGCGTCAATCAGCGCGGCCTGGACCGATCCGACGAGATTGCGGACCGCCTCCTTCTCCTGCTTCGCCATCGTCCCGACCTTCGTCTGCAGCCGGCCCAGCCACGATTCCGGATAGACCTTGATGCACCCTTCCTTCGAGGGAAGGACAAAGAGCCGAGCCTCATACGCGCCGCCCCGCCATTCCGACGGGATCGTGATCCGACCCTTCTCGTCGAAAGCGTGCTCGAACGTATCAGTGTAGCTGGCGCGCAGTAGAGATTCCATAGCAGGTAACACAGCGGGTCCCTATCGACCCACTTTGCCCCACTATCCTCCACGATCCTCCCCATCAGTCAAGCGCTTTAGGTATAAATCTCTAAGAACCATCATTTTAAACATTAATACGTAAAAAGTATAGCCCCAAAAAAAGTAGCTGCTCATTCTATTGTTTTCTGGAGAACTGAAATGTCTGGAGAACTGAAAATACTCCCTTACGGGAACTGAAACTACTTCGTTCCCGGACAGCAAAAGAGAGGGGATCAAAATTTATGCCCCAAGAATCGGCCGCGGCAACCACCCCCGAAGAGCCTCAAGAGAGGGCTCCCGCGAACTCCCCGAAGCGTTGTATAAAAGGCGGTCGAAAAATGAGACAGTGAGCGGGGCGGTCGAAAAGTGAGACATCCTATAAAAAGAAAGGATGTACATGGAGATGGACTTGTGGACGCGAGTGCGTCGGCGGGTGTTGGTGGAGAGCGAGCCCAAGC
>CAISZB010000182.1 GCA_903889845.1 uncultured Verrucomicrobium sp.
CGTCTACTTCGACGAGCATGTGAACGCGGGGCCACGCCCTTCGACGATCCATCTTCAGGCGGCACTCAACGCCCGTCCCTCGCTTGCCGACCCGGCCCAGGTGATCGCCATCGACGGGGTAATGGGACCGGCGACCCGGGCGGCGGCCTGGACCGCGCAAGGGTCGCCCGACCTCTCCCACATCATCGGCGATCAGCTCGATCTCCGGGCAGCCCGTTACCGGACGCTGGCCGAGTCGCCTCGCTTCCTCAAGTTCCTACCCGGCTGGCTGAACCGAGTCTCCGCCCTCCGCGCCTGGGCGGCCAACCCTCCTCTTTTATGACCAAACCGTTCCGATTCAAACCCGCGATCAGTTGGCCCGGCGGCAAGTCCCGCCTCGTCGACGAGATCCTTCCCCTCATTCCGAAGCACATCTGCTACGTGGAGCCGTTCGCGGGTGGCATCGCCGTCCTCTTGGCGAAGCCCAGGTCGGAGTTAGAGGTTCTCAATGATACGTCGAATGACCTCACTAACTTTTATAGATGCGTCCGGTTCCATGCCGATGCTCTACTGACGGAGTTGGAGTTCGTCCTCAATTCGCGCGAGGAGTTTCACGACTTCCGCCGTCAGCCGGGGTTGACCGATATCCAGCGGGCGGCTCGGTGGTATTACCGCAACAAAAACTGCTTCGGCGGGGCGAATATGGAGACGTTCGGGACGAGTGCGCTCGGCGGCGGGGCAGCCCACGGCTCACGGCAGAACCGGATGGAGGCGATCCGCCTCCTGAATCTCCGTCTCGACCGGACGCTGATCGAGAACGAATCTTGGGAAAAGTGCCTCGACCGCTACGACCGCCCCAGCACCTTCTTCTTCATCGACCCGCCCTACACGGAATGCGACGCCGGGATGTACGCCGCGTGGACGACGGCGGACGTGGTGAAGCTGCGGGATCGGCTGGCGTTGTTGAAAGGGAAATGGCTGGTGACACTGAACGATTGTGCTGCCGTCCGGGGGGTGTTTTCGGGCTGCAAGATGAAGGGCATCGTCCGAGCCAAAGGCATCGATGGACGCAATGGAGCGAAGGAATATCGGGAGGTGGTGATTACCCCAGTCTAGATCACGCCCTGACGCGCCACAGCGGCTCGACTTCAAACAGCTTGACCGAAAGACTCAAGCATTGCTTGAGGGGATCACAGGAAGACCAGTTGACACGGATGCAAGAGAATGAAACACCACTCCTCCGCTCCATTAAATGGTTTAATTAGTGAAAAGGAGGCCGCCCGATTTCTCGGCGTCGCCCCACGTTCGATGATCAACTACCGTAACCGGGGGCTGGTGCCTTGGTTCAGGCTCGGCGGCTGCATTCGCTACCGTCTTGATGACCTTAATCGGATGCTAGACGAGCGCTGCCGTCGAGGCCCCTTGGTGAGTTGAAGACTTGGATAGAGTGGTCCGAGATTTTTTCGGCATCGTCGCAAACCATGCCTTCCCCTTTCCTTCCGTCACCACCCGGTCATAGCACTTCCTGATGATAGCCGGAGAATTCCCGGCCTCATAGGAAACCCGGATCGGGTCTTTCAACACCGCGAGGCGGTAGGAACAAAAAGAATGTCGCAGGGCGTTTTGACGCCATTCACATCCGGCTTCCGCCGCCAGAAGATTGAGCCGAGGGTAAAGCTGAGTCGACATGACGACCGGACCGGTGCGTCCATGAAAACGCTTCAACCAAGCCGTCCCAGCATCCGGCAAAGGCGCAAGCCGTCGAACCCCGGTCTTTGCCATCGTCGCACCGACTTCGACGCACCCTTCCGCCCAATTAACCCCTTCCCACTTAAGACGAAGAATTTCAGCCGAGCGCATCCCGCAGAAACCACCGAACACCAAGAAGGGAACAAGGCTCAAATAATCCGCCTTCTTCGGATCGCAGGCGAGATTGAGCATCGCTGCGAATTCATCGGGAGTGAAGACCGTAATCTCGCCTGCCCCCTCCTTCGCCTCAGCAACCGCTTCTGCCTCCGTCTCTCCCTTGGGAAGGTATCCAGCACTTCGGGCAAAACTGAACAGGCTCGCAATGAGGTTGCGAAAATTGTTCCGCGTTCGAGGAGAGACCGCGACAGCGGGGCCTTTCTCGCCTTCGCCTTTTGCGACCTTCAACCCTCGAAGCCACGCGTCGATCTCCGGCGTCCGCACCGCCTTGATTTCGCACTGAAAGTCTTTGGCAAAGTGCCGAAGGCGAGCACGGCAATCCTGCAAGTAGCGTACGCTTCGACCATCGGCCTTCTTTGCCTCGAGGAATTCCAGGAAAACCTCTTCGACCGTTCTGCGAGGCAGCTTCGCATGGTTCTGTTGCAGGTAAAGTTTGGCAGCCGCCAACAAAGGCACCCCCAGCTTCTTGGCTTCCACAAACTCCTCGATAGCGGCAGTGAGCGGGATCTCCAAAGGCTGAAGCTTTCGTTGGACATAAAG
>CAISZB010000183.1 GCA_903889845.1 uncultured Verrucomicrobium sp.
GACGCCGATCTACGTCACCGGCCTCTACGCGGTGATCGACGTCGAGACCGGGCGGGTCCACTTCGCCGCCGCCTCCCACGCGGCCCCGCTGGTGATCGCGAAGTCGGGCGGCGTCCGGCTGCTGGGGGAGCCGAAGCGGGTCCCCGCCTCGGTGCCGCTCGGGTTCATGGGCGACTCCGATTACACCGTCCTGGAGGACACGATCGAGCCGGGGGACCGCCTCCTCTTCTACACCGACGGCCTGCGCGACCTGGGCGACGAGGCGGAGATCGGCCTCGACGACGGGGCCTTCCTCTCCCTCATCCGGAAATGCGCCGTCGCCTCCCCCGGGGACGGCTTCCTCGACACGGTGCTGGAGGCGGTGAAGGCGAGCGCCGGGGCCGAGGCCTTCCTCGACGACGTCTGCCTCGTCGAGGTCTTCTTCCGGGGCCGCTTCCAGGGGCCCGCGGAACCGGCCGCCGATTTCTCCCTCGGTCCGTATGGCCTCTGACGGGCGGGCGTACCGGGGCCGGATCGCCCCGACGCCGACGGGGTTCCTCCACCTGGGCCATGCGGCGACCTTCGGCGAGGCCCACGCCCGGGCGCGGGCCTGCGGCGGGGAGGTGCTCCTGCGGATCGAGGACGTCGATCCCCTCCGCTGCCTTCCCCGCTACGCCGAGGCGGCGATGGAGGACCTCCGCTGGCTGGGCCTCCACTGGGACGGGGAGCCGCTGTGGCAGAGCCGCCGCCGGGAGCGCTACCTGGACGCGTGGCGGCGGCTGCGCGACGGCGGCTGGATCTATCCCTGCACGCGGTCCCGACGGGAGGTGGCCGAGGCGGGTCTGGCCCCCCACGAGGAGGAGCCCCTCTTCCCGACGGCCTGGCGGGTGCCGACGGAGCGGGCGCGGGAGTGGGAGCACCCCGCCGGAATCAACTGGCGCTTCCGCGTTCCCGACGGGGAGGGGCTCGGCTTCGAGGACGGCCTGGCGGGGCCCCGGCTCTATCGGGCGGGGAGCGACTTCGGCGATTTCCTCGTCTGGAACCGGGACGACATTCCGGCCTACGAGCTGGCCGTCGTCGTCGACGATGCCGCCGACGCGATCACCGAGGTCGTCCGCGGCGCCGACCTCCTCCTCTCGACCGCCCGGCAGTTGCTCCTCTACCGGGCGTTGGGACAGGAAGGGGCGGTCCCCCGTTTCCGCCACGCGCCGCTCCTGCGGGACGCCTCGGGCCGCCGGTTGGCGAAGCGGGATGCGGCCCTGGCGCTGCGGACGATGCGGGAGCAGGGAGCGACGCCGGAAGCGATTTTCGCCGAGATTAAAAGGACGTTACCCGCGCAAGCATCGCCCTCCTTCCCTCGCTGAAAGAGTTCGACTACAAGCAATGCGCCGGAAGGGTGGGATCGCTTGATTTCTATTGCAATTAAGGTGATATTTGACAATCTACGTTCCTGTTTTTCCTGCTCCCGCAGGGCCCGGCGCGTGATCCCAAAAGAGAGAATCGTCCGCAGTTTCGAAAACTGACCCATACGGCAATCAAACTCTAGCTGAACAAGCTAACGGGCGCAGTCTCCCCTTCCTTCCTCCGCAGAAGGAACGCCCCGCGCATTGAAACGAATCCCAAAGAATCTCAAACGAGCCTTAACCCCCAGTGAAATCATCTATGAAGGACCCCGTCCCCCCCGCCAACGAGTCGCCCGAGCCCCGGGAGCTCACCCACGAAGAGAAGATCAAGAACGGCCGCCACGCCTTTCTGTTCTTCTTCATCTACCTCGCCCTCTACCTCGGCTTCGTCGGCCTGACGGCCTTCTCCCCGGAGACCCTGACCGTGGCGACGCCGATCGGCGGGCTGAACCTGGCGATCGTCTACGGCATGGTCCTGATCGTCGGCGCCATCGTCCTGGCCTCGCTCTACGCCTTCCTGAACCGGCCCGAGGCGGATGCCGAGGCCAAGGCAGGCCAGGACGCCCCGGCCAGCTGAACGAGCCGAATCGGCCTCCTTTTCCTTTCCCATTTAGACTGATTTTCGACCCCTTCCATCCATGAACACCCCTGTCATCATCTTCCTCGCCTTCGTCGGCGTCGTCCTCGGGCTCTCCTTCTACCTTGCCCGGAGGAGCCGCTCCCCGAAGGGCTACTTCGCCGCCCATGGCGAGATCCACTGGTTCGTCAACGGCATCGCCTTCGCCGGCGATTACCTCTCCGCCGCCTCCTTCCTGGGCATCTGCGGCATGATCGCCCTCTATGGTTACGACGGGTTCCTCTACTCCATCGGCTTCCTCGCCGGGTGGGTGGTCGCGATCTTCCTCATCGCGGAGCCGATCAAGCGGCTGGGCAAGTTCACCTTCGCCGACGCGCTCGACTCGAAGTTCAATTCCCGCTCGATCAAGCTCTCCGTCGCCATCGGCACCCTCGTCATCTCCATCGCCTACCTCATCCCGCAGATGGTCGGCGCCGGGGCGCTGATCAAGCCCCTCCTGGGGATCGACGACAACTACGGCATCCTCATCGTCGGCGTCCTCGTCACGATCATCGTGACGACGGCCGGGATGGTCTCGACCACGTGGGTCCAGTTCATCAAGGGGTCCCTCCTCGTCTTCTTCTGCCTCATCCTCGTCGGCCTCATCCTCAACCGGGGCTTCACCGTCCATACCCTGGCGACGGTGCCGATCCCCGAGGCCGTGACCGCCGCGCCTCCCGCCCCCGCGCCTGAACCCGTGGCCGCCCCGGCCCTCGTCACCGTGGCCGACTCGGCCTCCGGTGCGGCTCCCGCTCCTGCCGCCGACTCCGCCGCGCCCGCGACCGAAGCTGCGGCCCCGGCCCCCGCTCCCGAGGCGCCTCCCGTCCCCGATCCGACCCTGCCGAAGCCGATCACCTCCGGCCCGCTCTCGGGGAAGCCCTACTACGCCCTCTACGACGGGGAGAAGATCCTCAACCTCTACCGCGTGATCGAGCTCCCGGCCGGGAAGGCCCTCGTCGAGGTCCAGACCTCGACCGCGTTCAAGGACAAGGAGAGGAAGCCCCTCATCAACGCCTTCAGCGGCTCCGAGGGGAAGACCCTCCATCCCATCGGCGGCATCTACGCCCTGCCCGACGGGAGCAAGGCGACGGGGTCCGTCAACCCCTTCAGCTTCCTCACCACGCTGGAGAAATCGACCGTCATCCAGTCGGGCAAGGAAATCGTGAAGGACTTCCCCGAGGCCGGCTCCGACACGACGATCTACTACCCGAAGCTCACGCTGGGCGAGAAGCTCCTCCAGCCGGGCGTCCATCCCAACTTCAAGGGCATCCATTCCCCGAAGCTGGCCGACAAGCTCGACTTCATCTCCTTCATGCTCGCCCTCTTCGCGGGGACGGCCTCCCTGCCCCACATCCTGATCCGCTACTACACGGTGAAGGACGCGGCCTCGGCGCGGAAGTCGACCGTCGTCGGCATCGGGGCGATCGGCATCTTCTACGTCCTCACGCTCTTCCTCGGCCTCGCCGCGCTGAGCTACGGCGTCCTCGACCTCACCGACGCGGGCGGCAACAAGGCGGCGCCGCTGCTGGCGAAGTCGTTCTCCCCGCTCCTCTTCGCCTTCATCTCCGCCATCGCCTTCACGACGGTGCTGGGGACCGTCTCCGGCCTCATCCTGGCCGGCTCCGGCGCCGTCGCCCACGACCTGATCGAGAACGTCTTCCGCATCCCGATGACCGACCACCAGAAGGTCTTCGCCGGGAAGGCGGCCGCCGTCGCCCTCGGCATCATCGCCATGCTCCTCGGCATCTCCTTCAAGACGATCAACGTCTCCCTGATGGTCGCGTGGGCCTTCAACGTCGCGGCCTCGGCGAACCTCCCCGCCCTCCTCATGCTCCTCTTCTGGAAGAAGACGACGA
>CAISZB010000184.1 GCA_903889845.1 uncultured Verrucomicrobium sp.
CAGGGCGACACCGCCTCCGGGGACGATCCCTTCCTCGACCGCCGCGCGGGTGGCGTGGAGGGCGTCCTCGACGCGGGCCTTCTTTTCCTTCAGCTCGGTCTCGGTGGCCGCACCGATGTTGATGACGGCGACGCCGCCGGCGAGCTTCGCGAGGCGCTCCTGGAGCTTCTCCTTGTCGTAGTCGCTGGTCGTCTCCTCGATCTGGCGACGGATCTGGCCGACGCGGGCCGAGATGTCGGCGGGCTTGCCGGTCCCCTCGATGATCGTGGTGTTTTCCTTGTCGATCACCAGGCGCTTCGCTCGGCCCAGGTCTTCCAGGCCGACGTTCTCCAGCTTGATGCCGAGGTCTTCCGTGATCAGCTTGCCGCCGGTGAGGATTGCGATGTCCTCCAGGATCGCCTTGCGGCGGTCGCCGAAGCCGGGGGCCTTCACCGCCGCGACCTGCAGCGTCCCGCGGAGCTTATTGACGACGAGGGCCGCAAGGGCCTCGCCTTCGACCTCTTCCGCGATGATGAGGAAGGGCTTGCCGCTCTTCGCCACCTTCTCGAGGAGAGGCAGGAGATCCTTCAGGCTGGAGATCTTCTTCTCGTGCAGGAGGATGTAGGCGTTCTCCAGGATCGCTTCCTGGGCGTCCTGATTCGTGACGAAGTAGGGGGAGAGGTAGCCCTTGTCGAACTGCATCCCCTCGACGACCTCGAGGGTCGTCTCGATGCCCTTCGCCTCTTCGACGGTCACGGTGCCGTCCTTGCCGACCTTGTCGAGCGCGTCGGCGATGATCTCGCCGATCGTCGTATCCCAGTTGGCGGAGACGGTGGCGACCTGCTGGATCTCGCTCTTGTCCTTCACCTTCTTCGAGATGCGGGCCAGTTCGGCGACGATGGCCTCGACGGCCTTATCGATGCCGCGCTTGAGCGTCGTCGGGTTCGCCCCGGCGGTGACGTTCTTCAGGCCTTCGCGGTAGATGGCCTCGGCGAGGACGGTCGCCGTCGTGGTGCCGTCACCGGCGATGTCGCTCGTCTTCGAGGCGACTTCGCGGACGAGCTGCGCGCCGACGTTCTCGTAGGGGTCTTCGAGCTCGATTTCCTTGGCGACGCTGACGCCGTCCTTGGTGATCGTGGGAGAGCCGAATTTCTTGTCGAGGATGACGTTGCGTCCCGCCGGCCCGAGGGTGGCCTTGACGGCGCGGCTGAGCTGTTCGATGCCGCGAAGGATCGCGTGACGGGCGTTCTCGTCAAAAAGGAGCTGTTTGGCTGCCATGGTGCTGTGTGTTTCTGTGGGTTGGTTTGAAAGGGGTTAGCCGATGACGGCCAGGATATCGTCCTCGCGGAAGATCTGGTAGGTGCCGCCGTCGATCTTGATCTCGGTGCCGCCGTATTTGCTGACGAGGACGACTTCGCCCTTCTTCACGGAGACGGGAATGCGGTTCCCCTTCTCGTCGAGCTTGCCCGCGCCGACGGCGATGATCTTCGCCTCCTGGGGCTTTTCCTTCGCGCTGTCGGGGATGATGAGTCCGCTCTTGGTGGTTTCCTTCGCCTCGAGGGGCTCGACGACGACGCGGTCCCCGAGGGGACGGATGTTGATGGATGCCATAATCTGTGGGTGTCTATGTGGGGGTTAAAACAGTGAAGGGAATTCGGGATTATTTCTTTTTGTCCTTATCCTTGTCGATGACTTCGAAGTCGGCGTCGATGACGTCGGCGGGCTTCTCCTTCGGCTCCTCCCCTTCGGGGGCGGCACCGGAGGAAGCGGCCTCGCCCGCCTCGGCCTTCGCCGCGGCGGCCTTGTACATCTCGATGGAGATGGCCTGGACCTTCTCGTTGAGGGCTTCGGCGGCGGCCTTGAGGGCCTCGTCGTTCGTCCCCTTGAGTTCTTCGCGGACCTTCGCCACGGCGGCTTCGACGTCGGCTTTCTTCGCCGCGTCGATCTTGTCGGCCTGGTCCTTGAGGAGCTTCTCCGCCTGGTAGGCGGCGCTGTCGGCGTTGTTCCGCAGCTCGATCGCTTCCTTGGCCTTCTTGTCGGCCTCGGCGAACTGCTCGGCCTCCTTCGTCATCCGCTCGACCTCGTCCTTGGAGAGGCCGCTCGAACCGGTGATGGAGATCTTCTGCTCCTTGCTCGTGCCCAGGTCCTTGGCCGAGACGTGGAGGATGCCGTTGGCGTCGATGTCGAAGGTGACTTCGATCTGCGGCACGCCGCGGGGCGCCGGGGGGATGCCGTCGAGGTGGAAGACGCCGAGCTGCTTGTTGTCCTTCGCCATCTGGCGCTCGCCCTGGAGGATCTTGATCTCGACGCCAGGCTGGTTATCCGAGTAGGTGCTGAAGATCTGCGACTTCCGGGTCGGGACGGTCGTGTTCCGAGCGATCATCGTGGTGGCGATGCCGCCCGCCGTCTCGATGGCGAGGGAGAGCGGGGTGACGTCGAGGAGGAGGACGTCCTTCACGTCGCCCTTGAGGACGCCGCCCTGGATCGCCGCGCCGATGGCGACGACTTCGTCGGGGTTCACTCCCTTATGGGGCTCTTTCTTGATGAGCTTGCGGGCCGTCTCGACGACCTTCGGCATGCGGGTCATGCCGCCGACGAGGACGAGCTCGTCGATCTGGTCGGAGGAGAGCTTCGAGTCGGAGAGACAGGCGTTGACCGGCTTCAGTGTCCGCTCCGTGAGGGAGTCGGTGAGCTGTTCCAGCTTCGCCCGGGTGAGCTTCTTCTGGATGTGCTTCGGGCCGGTGGCGTCGGCGGTGATGAAGGGGAGGTTGATCTCGTAGTCCTGGGAGGAGGAGAGGGCGATCTTCGCCTTTTCGGACTCTTCCTTCAGGCGCTGGACGGCGTCGGGCTGGCCCTTGAGGTCGATGCCGGACTCGGTCTTGAACTCGGCCAGGAGCCAATCCATGACGGCGTTGTCCCAGTCGTCGCCGCCGAGGTGGGTGTCGCCGTTGGTCGCCTTCACTTCGAAGACGCCGTCGCCGATTTCGAGGACGGAGATGTCGAACGTGCCACCGCCGAGGTCATACACGGCGATCTTCTCGTCCTTCTTCTTGTCGAGGCCGTAGGCGAGGGAGGCCGCCGTCGGTTCGTTGATGATGCGCTGGACTTCAAGGCCCGCGATCCGGCCCGCGTCCTTCGTGGCCTGGCGCTGGCTGTCGTTGAAATAGGCGGGGACGGTGATGACGGCCTGGGTGATCGTCTCGCCCAGCTTGGCCTCGGCGTCGGCCTTCAGCTTCATGAGGATGAAGGCGGAAATTTCCTGGGGGGAATAGGTCTTCTTCTCGCCGCCGGCCTCGATCTCGATGGCGCAATCGCCGTTCTTCGCCTCGACGACCTTGTAAGGCACGCGCTTCAGCTCTTCCTTCACTTCGGCGAACTTGCGCCCCATGAAGCGCTTCGCGGAGAAGATGGTGTTCTTCGCGTTCGTGACGCCCTGGCGCTTCGCGGCCTGGCCGACGAGGCGCTCGCCGCTCTTCGTGAAGGCAACGATGGAGGGAGTGGTCCGAGCGCCTTCGGAGTTTTCGAGAACCACCGGCTGCCCTGCTTCCATAATGGCCATGCAGGAGTTGGTGGTGCCAAGGTCGATACCTAAAATGTGTGCCATACTTTATGTCCTGCAAGGATCGTTCCATGAAAAGGGTGTTTTTAGCACCCTCTGTATCAATCGGTTGTGGGGAGGAAGGGAAAACGGGCCGTGGGGAAAGGGCCATTCCTGCGCAGGGAGTGGGTCAGAATGGCGCCTTTGGGAGGGGGCAACGTTAGGGACTGCCCTTCGGGACCGGGTACAAGCGCTTACGCTTCCCTGTACAGCTCCATGCCCACCGCGCGTTTGTAGGCTTCTGAGGGGTGCCCCCTCAGCCTCCAGCCAGGAGCCCGTGTGGGGAGAAGAACGCGCGGTAGAGGCTTTCTCCTCCCGAGGTGCAACCTCGGCTGAATCCCCGAATCTCCGAGGGTACGTACGGTGTGGGGAGACGAAGCCAATACGCCCAGACTC
>CAISZB010000185.1 GCA_903889845.1 uncultured Verrucomicrobium sp.
GGATGGCAACGGAGGTAGTCCCGATGGGGAAGGTGAGGTTGACCGGGTAGTTGTCGGAGGAGGTCGCGGCGAGGATATTTGCCCCGATGCGTATAATTTGTAGGTCGGTGTTTTGGTCGAGGGTACTCTGGGTGCCGGGGTCGGAAAGGGTAGTGTTGGCGGCGGAGAGGCCGATCGACCCGGTGAGGACGCCAGCCTTGATTATTTCGAAGAAATTGGGTTCCCGTCCCTCGGCTGCAACTTGGGAGAGGTTTTTGATTCCGTTGGAGGAGGAAAGTTGGACGTAGTTCCACTGTTCGTTGGTCATGTCCCAGGACAGCCCGAGGCACGATTGGATTGCCGCGGTCTTTTGGGTAGCGGTGAGGGAGGCATTGAACGCCGTCGAACTGGGACCGGTCGAGGTGATCCAGGCAAGCTTGGCGAGGGAGAATCGGCGTTGAAGAAGAGGGTCGCCTACGGCGGCGGCGTAGGTTGTGTAGGTTCCGTCGTCCTTGTAATGGTAGACCGAGCTGGCGGCGACCGAGAACGTCACCGCAGGCAGGCTCGGGTTTGTTGCCGAGGTCGTCGAAGGGGTGTAAGAGGGTGTTGCGAGCGTCCGTGAAAAGTGCGTCAGCAACGAGGCCGCCGTGGTGCCGGAAAGGGAAAGAGACGTATTCTTCAGCAAGTCATGCCGCGAAAGAGCGACATTGTCCCCGTAGGCGATCTCCCGATGGCCCGACCAGGCGGCGGCGAGGGCGACCGGGTTGGCGGAGCCCGAGGTGCGGGCCAGCCCCGTCGCCCATTCCTGGAACGTGTTCGTGTCGCCCCCCGTACCCGTAGTGGTGTTGCGCCACGTGACGAACTTCGAAAGCGTCGCCGCACTGATCCCGAGCTGCGTGAGATCGGCATGGGCCGGGGCCGACTTGAACGCGACATTATTCGTCTCCGCCGAGAGCGGATTATACCCCGCCACATTCGCATCGAGGAGACCGCCGATGTCATACACCGTGTAGGCGAAGCGGCCCACCACGTAATTCTTGTTCCCCGTATTCATCGCCTCGGAGACCGAGG
The DNA here is from genome assembly GCA_903889845.1 of uncultured Verrucomicrobium sp. Lineage (GTDB taxonomy): Bacteria > Verrucomicrobiota > Verrucomicrobiia > Methylacidiphilales > GAS474 > GAS474. The sequence continues at coordinate 1,051 of CAISZB010000185.1, forward strand.
GTGTCGCGACGCCGTTGCCCCGGGTGAAGAGAAGCCACGTCGGCATCACCGCATTGGAGCCGAGCTGCGGGCTCGTCGTCGTCGAGGTGAACCACGTGGAGGAGGAGACGGAGCGCCCGTTGAGGCTCGCTGTGTCGATGGTGACGGCGGAACCCTTGATCGTTCCGGTCGGGCGGATCGGGACCCCGCTGGCCGAAACCTTCACGATCGGCCCCGTCGAGGTCGAGGGGGAAAGGCCGAGGCGGGCCGGAAGGGCCGAGGCCGTCGTCGGGACATAGAGCGTGTTCGTGGCGGAAAGGCTGGTCACCGTCGAGCGGGACGTGTCGGCGATCTCCGCGCGCAGTTCCCCCGTGACGATATCGAGGGCGGAGCGGGCCAGGAGATCGGCCTTCACGATATTCGTGTTCGAGTGGGAAACCTGGCTGTTCATCCGCGCCCGCGAGAGGAACGCGAGGATGAGGCCGCTGAGCAGCACGACCGAGCCGAGCGTGAGGAGGAGCGCGAAGCCGCTGCGGGAAGAAGGAGGAAGAGTCTTCATGGCGTGGAGGAAACGACCTCCCCTCGGGGCGTGACCGGGAAGGCGCATTCGTAAAGATGGGTCGATTGCAGGGCCGGGAGCGGGATGCTGCCGGAGAGTTCGGCGACGAGGCCGTTGAGCGTCGCGGTCCAACTCCGCACCGGGAGGGTGCCAGTGGCGGGGAGGGCGAAGCGGCCCGCGAGTCGCGTCACCTGGGCGGCGTTGAGGAGCTTCAGGCTGGCGTTGTCGATCACGACAAGGCCGACGACGAGCGAGGCGATCCGCGAGGCGTCGACATAATTGACCGTCGTCGTCCCGTCGAGCGACTTCAGGGCGCGGATCGGCGGCGAGTAGACGAGCTGGCCCCGCGCATTCGCGATCACCGTGCCGTCCTCCAGCGTCGCGGAAGCGTTGTCCGGCGAGAGCTGGAACCCGACGACCATCTTGACGACGCCGGGGGCGAGGACGTCGAAGTCGGTGGTCTTGCCCGGGACGAGGACGGCGGGGAAGGCCGGGGAGGCGTCGTTGAAGCGGATCGGGAGGCCGTTCGCCTTCAGGCCGACGAGGCCGGTGGTCGACCAGCCCACGGCCTTCCCGGCGCGGAGGAGGCAGGGCAGATTTTCGCCGACGAGGCCGGGGTTTTCGGGACTCGCCGCGACGCGGTAAGCGACCAGCGAATAGCCCCGGTTCCCCCCCGACGGGGAGTCGGAGTTGTCCGAGGCGACGCCGGAAAGGAAGAGGAGGAGGTCGCTCTTTCCCATGGCCGAGGGGTTGCCCGCCCAGAGGTCGGCGTCGCGCCGCTTCACGAGGGCGCCGAGGTCGAGGGCCAGCCGGTTGAAGACGAGCCGCGCGTCGGCGTCGGTGTTCGTGACGCGGTTGCTGAGGGCGATCGTGGTGTGGGTGGCGCCGACGATCTTCGCCACGAAGAGGGAAAGGACGACGAGGATGCTCATCGCCACGAGGACTTCGATCAGCGTAAACGCGGTGCGGCTGGGGCTCATCCGTCTCATGGCGCGGGATAGGTGACGTAGGTTTCGACGTAGCCCTTGACCTTCGCCGTGTCGGTGAGGTCGGCGATGGTGGCGTTGGGGCCCAGGGCGGGCCAGTTGACGATGAGCCGGGCGTGGATCGGGGAGGTGCCGCCGGTGCCCGGCGTGGAAAGGTAGACGACGGTGGCCTGGAAGGCGGGATGGGGGAGGGCGCCGAGGGAGGCGGAGTTGTCGAAGCCGTCGAGGCCGGTGGTGCAGGCGGAGGGGACGGGGACGCCGAGGTCTCCCGGCAGGGTCACGGTGTTGAAGGCGATCTGCCCGGAGGAGATTTGGTAGGGGAGCTGGAGGCCGAGGAAGAGCGACTTCCCGCCGTTGAGCCGGGGATCGGTGTTGCGGAGGTCGGCGGCGACGAGGGAGAGGAGGTGGGAGGCGTGCAGTTCCTCGGCGGAGGAGCGGTTGGCGGTCATGCCGACGGGGATCAACGCCATGAGGGCGACGAGCGCGAAGGAGGCGATGCCGATCGCGATGACGACCTCGGTCAAACTAAACCCCGCGCTTTTTGAAAGAAGCCGTTTCATTGGATGCCGTTCTCCTTCCGCAGGACGTCGATCCGGCCGTTGATGCCGCAGAGGCGGAGGATGAAGGGGTTCTTGCCGTTCTGTGGGGCGGGCCGGTCGAAGGCGAGTTTGATATAGCGGGCGGGGGTGCCGTTGAGGACCTGGGCCTCCCCCTGCGGGTCGATCTGGATGCAGGAGGTGAAGGTCGGCTCCGGGACGAGGTGGAGGACGGAGCGGGTGAAGGCGGCGATGTCGGTCTGGGAGGGGAGGAGGTCGCCCGTGGTGTCGGGGGTGCGGGTGTTGAGGGCGTCGTTGGGGACGAGGTTGTCGAAGAGGAGGGGCCGGGCGAGGAGGGGCCACTGCGCGGCGTCGGCCATGCCTTGGGCGGTTTCGTTGGTGGTGGTGAGGGTCCCCGCCGCCGGGTAGAGGGCCAGGACGAGGAGGGTCGGCTCGGGCCGCTCGGGCAGCCGGACGGGGACCTGCGCGAAGGCGAGGCGGACGTAGGTGTGGTTCGCCATGGCGTAGGTCCGCGCGAGTTCGAGGGCCTGGTCGAGGTCGCTCACGGCCTTGTTGACAGAGCCCGCCCCGCTGAGCCACTGGAAGGCCGGACCTGCCATGGTTCCCATGGCAGCAACGATGGCGATGACGACCAATAGCTCGATCAGGGAGAAGCCCCTGGAGGGGGGCGAGTTTTCAAGCCGGATGGGCTTCATGGCTTACAAAAAGAAGAATGCGTACTTGGTGCGCTAAGGCAAACATATTTGCAAAAAAATTTTGAACTTCAATGAATAAATTAAATAGTTCAAAACAGTAGTTTTGTGAGTAAAATTACGCATTCTCTAATTGCTTAAGCAATTCAATATGAGTAATTTAACGGATTCCGTGAAGATGGAGAGAGGGTTATAATTTGGGCGGTACGCTTAAGTCTTCTTGTGAGCTATGTGGATGCTGCATTTCGTACGAGGGACGATTTAAAGGAGAGAATTAGTTAAGGGTGAGAGGAATAGGAGTTGTTGGATTTCTCGTGAAACGTCATCGTTACCCAAAAGAACATTTTGATTGACTGAATTCAATAAAAAGAGTGGCATATATTCAATGAATAGCCGAGTATATTCAAAAAGCACCATCCACGATGTGGCGATGTGTGCGGGTGTCTCCGTTGGTACGGTCAGTCGCGTGCTCAACGGATACACGAATATTTCCCCAAAAAATCACGAGCGGGTGGAGAAGGCGATCGCCGATCTCCGCTATCAGAATCATCGGATCCAGGCGGAGGCATCCCGCCACGGTGCGCCCCGCCGGAATGGGCGGGGCCACGCGGGCACTGGCAACATCGGTCTCATCCTCACCGGAATGGGGGGGGGCTGGTCGAACCACCCGCTGATCGCGACGTACGTCTTTGGCGTCGAGGAGGCGTGCCGCGAGCGGGGCTTCCATTCCCTCTCCGAATTGTGGAGCGAGGGGCAGCCTCTGCCCCAGTGCATCCGCGAGGGGAAGGTCGACGGCCTCCTCATCAAGGCAAGCCGCCGCCTGCCCTCCTTCCTCCGGGAGATCGAGGAGGAGTTGCCCTTCGTTACCATCGGCCAGCCCGATCCCGTAGTTACTCTGTCCCGCGTCGCCATGGACAATGTGGGGGGGGGCTGGCTGGTCGCCGATTATCTGTGGAGGTGCGGACATCGGCGGATCGCCTTCCTGTGTTCCGACCCGACACATCCCGTTCTCCTGGCCCGGTGGCAGGGCTACGAGATGTTTTTGCGGGAGCGGGAGGCGTATGATTCGAAGCTTGTTGCCTTGGGTGATTTTCGTTCGGTGCTGGATACCCCCGAGGCGGAACCTCCTGCGATGGACGGCCTCCTAGGGCGCGTACTGGA
>CAISZB010000186.1 GCA_903889845.1 uncultured Verrucomicrobium sp.
ACGGGCTCTTAGCTGGAGGCTGAGGGGGCACCCCTCAGAAGCCTACAACGTGCGTCCGTCGCGACCCACCCAGGTCCGCTCCCCAGTCCCGAAGGGCCGCACCCTCAACCTCGCTCCCCTACTCCAGCCCCGCCTGCACCAACAGATCCCGGCACACCCTCGGCGCGTCGAAGTACTCCTCGGCCATCCGGCGCGCGGCTTGCCGGTTCCCCTCGTAGTCGCGGGCGATCGACTCCATGGCGGCGGCGACGTCGTCCTCGGTCGCGAAGGGGTAGACCCCGGCTGCCGCGCCGTGGGGCAGGTGGGCGCTCCACCCCGTTTCCTGGACGACGGCGGGACGCCCGGCGGCCAGGTAGCAGGCGGTCCGGCAACTGAACCAGCCGCTGCGGGAACGGACGTAGCCGTTCTTCGCGATGCTCCATTCCCCTTTCGAGCGGGAGAGGAAGTCGCGGTAGGAGAAGGGATCGGGGACGACCTCGTTCGGCTCCAGGATTTCCCAGCCGACATCGCGCAGGGCCTCGGTGGGCCGCTGCCGCTTCGGGCCCTGGCCCATGGCGAGGGTGAGGCGTTCCCCCGGCACCCGCTTCGGCAAATCGAAGAAGCGCCGGAACTCGATATCCTTCTGGCCGTATTCCTCCCCCTCCCACGTGCGGGGCGCGTAGCTGGCCCAGTTCATGACGGTGGTGTAGCCGTGCCGCGGCGGTTCGGGATGGACGGGCCAGTGGCGGAGGGAGACGGGCTGGACGGTCTTCTTCCAGTCGAGGCCGCCGGTGGGGACGCGGCAGTCGGCGGCGCCGACGTTCAGGCCGAAGGTGAAGTGGCTGTGGTGGGCGCGGATGAGGGCGGCCTTCGGCGCGTTGGAAGCGAAGTCGACGTGGGTGAACATCGGGTCGCCGTCGAGGTACATCCGGTGGCACTTCCCGAAATCGTAGTCGCCCAGGTTCGCCGCGCCGGAGACGTTGGCGAGGAGGTCCGAGTCGCGGACGAGGGCGCGGGCTTCCTTCTCCCCGAGCAGGCCGCCCGCGCTATGGAATAGGCCGGTCGCCCCGTTGCGGTAGATCCAGCGGTCGCCGAAGCCGAATTCGCCCAGCAGCCGTCCCAGCGCGGCGACGTTGTGGGAGGCGTCCTCCGTGTAGGTCTGCTCGACGGGGTGGTAGGGCCACTCCCCGCTGTCCTCCAGGTACCAGACGTCGTGGCCCAGGTCGCGGAAACCGATCAGGTACTGGACGTAGTCCCAGACGACCCCGCCGAAGGGATACTGCGCGAGGAGGCCGCTGACGAGGATGCGCATGGAGGAGCGGCGGCGGGCCTATTTCAGCAGCTTGAACACGGCCTTGAAGTGGGGGGAATTCGCCCCGCCCGCCAATTCCCAGCCCAGGGCCTCGACCGAGGTGACCAGGACCTTGTCGGAGCGCATCTCCTCCAGGGCCAGGGTGTGGTCCAGGGGGGACCGGGAGCCGACGGCGTCGCCCAGGACGATGACGGTCCGGCCCCCGGAGCGGAGGTCGTAGACGGTCTGGCGGACGCAGATGTGGGTCTCGACGCCGCAGACCAGGAGGGTCTTCGGGAGGGTGTCGCTGAGGATGGCGGGGACGGCGGAGAAGGTGGTCTTGTGGAGGGGCACGACGCCGCCCAGGTCGATGCCGGGGACGGTGGGGCCGAGTTTTTCCGGCACCTGCTCCGTCGCGACGAGGGGGATCGAGAAGATCCGGGCGAGGGCAGCGGCGACGGCGATCTTCGCGGCGATCCGCTCCCCCCCGTCGATGGCGGGGAGGAGGCGCTCCTGCGCGTCGATGACGAGGAGGCCGGTCTGGTTCTCGGTGGGATTGATTCTCCAGCTCATGGGGTGGGTTTCGCGTGGTGGGATTAGAGGGCGGCGGCCTCCTCGGCCTGGCGGAAGGCGGCGGCGAGGGTGTGGGCGCGCATCTTCGGGGAAAGGGAAGTCGGCTCGACGAAGACCTCGCGGATCGGGGTGAAGCCGAGGAAGCGGAGGCATTGGCGCAGCCACGGGGCCTGGTGCTCCTCCAGGGCCTCGCCGATCCTCGGCAGCCAGGTGCCGCCCCGGGAATAGACGGCGAAGGCGGGCTTCCCGGTCATCTTCCCGTGGAAGTGGCCCTTGCTGTCGGGCTTCCCGTCGAAGGTGATGCCGGGTTGGACGACGAGGTCGATGTAGTGCTTCAGCCGGTAGGGCGCGCCGAAGTTCCACATCGGCATCGAGATCAGGACGGCGTCGGCCTTCGCGAAGTGGGCGGCGATGCCCAGGACCTCCTCCCACGCCGGGGTCGTGGTGGCGGCGGGGACCGACTCGTTCCGCGGGACCATGAGGGCGCCCCGCGCGGCGACGCAGAGGGCGTCGAGGTCGGGCAGGCGGACGGTCCAGAGGTTCACCGTCTCCACGGTCCACTTCGGCCGGTGCTCGACGTATTTCTTCGCGAGGTGGTGGGCGACGGTGGCGGAGGCCGACTCGGCGCCGTTCGGGGACGACTCGATGTGGAGGAGGACGGGCATGGAGGGAAGTTACATCACGATCACAACGGCGGCTCCGGCTTCAGGAAGTGGAAGAGGGTCACGGGGGCGTGGCCGGTCAGCCCCGCGAACAGGATGCCGACCAGGGCCAGAAGCGCAATCCAAACGAGCCGGATGCGGCGTCCTGACTCCGGGTCCGGCGCCAGGCCCAGGGCCAGGGCGGGCTGGGCGTGGGAGATGTAGCGGTCGAGGCTGGAGAACCCGAAGGAGCCGCCGAGGCAGAGGTGGAAGAGGGTGTGGGCCAGGGTCGCCCAGCCGAAGGCGTGTCGGAGGACCTGGCCTTCGTCCGGGGTCCCGGCCCGGGGCTTGAGGATCAGGAACCGGACGACGACCCACCCCGCGAGGAGGAGGGAGGCGACGACGGAGAGTTTCTTCGCCAGCGGGACGGAGGCGAGGCCCAGCCCGTGCAGGAGGGAGCGGCCCGGCGCGGCGAGCATGGAGGTGGGGTAGCCCTCGCTTGCGGTGAAGGCGAAGTAGGTTTCCTGCCCGGCCTTCTGCGGGAAGGGGGTGCCGACGGCGGCGAGGTTCCACGCGAGGTAGAGGCCGGGGAGCGCACCGAGGGCCAGGAGGTAGAGGATGAGGCGGCGGGGCCGGTCCCGCTCCGCGCTCCACCACCAGGCGAGGACGAGGGAGAGGAGGAAGAAGAGGGCGGTGTTCCGGGCGACGAGGGCGAACCCGGCGACGGCGAGGAGGAGGAGGCGCGGCCCCAGGCGCGACTCCCGGCAGAGGGCCCAGACGGCGGTGAGGAGGAGGAGGAAGGTCAGCCCCTCGCTCATGATGAGGGTGCTGCACGCGACCCAGCTGGGGACGAAGACGACGTAGAGGAGGGTGAGGCGGAAGTCGCGGAAGAGGCGGTGGAAGAGGAGGACGGAGCCGAGGGAGCAGGCCCAGGAGACGAGGTAGCCGGTCCGTTCCATATTGCCGACGAGGGGATTGACGAGGGCCATGAGGAGGGCCAGGCCGGGGAATTGCCGCCAGGCGATCTCCGGCCCCGAGGGGAGGTGGCCGTGTTGGGTGAGGTAATCGGCGATGGCGATGTAGTTGCCGGGATCGGACTGGAGGACGTCGAAGTGGCGCAGGGAGTAGAGGCCGAGGACCGCCGCGCGGGTCGCCACGAAGAGGAGCGCCGCCCAGGCGAAGCCGGTCCAGAAGGCGGGATCGGGACGGCGGCTCCCGGTGAAGAGGAGGCGGGAGAGGAGGGCGGCGGCCTGGGCCATGGGGGCCGATTCTGTATGGGCCGTCCTGCGGAGGCAACTCTTGTCCGTAGGGGGGGCGCGAGGTTATGGGTGATGCCCTTCGGGGCTGGGTAGACTCGCGCTTCGCGCTTACCTGTACAGCTGGGGGCCATCCGCTTTATCGCCAAAGAGGGGCGTTGCCCCTCCTTGAACCTCCCCTCAGCAGATGCCAACGGAAGAGGGCATCCACGGAAAAAGGCTATTCTCTCAAGGAGAGTTCTACTCCGCTGAATCTAACCTCCTTGGGAGGAATCACCATGGGAGGAGACTTCG
>CAISZB010000187.1 GCA_903889845.1 uncultured Verrucomicrobium sp.
AGATAGGTCAGTGCCAGCAGGGCGATCAATAGCTTGTTCATTGGAGAGGGGCTTCTCGGGGGTTCGGATAGCCAAGGAGATTTGCCGAAGTGAGGATCGGGGGGAGTCTATCCCCACCGATAGCTCAGGCATCATGGGGTGTTTACCCCATGAGGTTGAATCGGCGCCTTGAGCTATCCTCTGAAGATGTCGAACGGCTCGATCTTCAAAACCTTGCGGATACCGATATAGCTGGAAATTCCGGCGATCAGCAGAACCATCCCGAAGGCCATCCCCAGATTGCCGAAGGTGATCATAGCGGCGTAGTTGGGAAGCCGGTAACGGGCGATTTCGATCATCAGGGTCACCAGTCCGATTCCCAGCCCATAGCCGATCAAGGCCGTGAAGAAGGACATGAACAGGATCATGTAGATCAGTTCCCTGCTCTTGGCTCCGATGGCTTTCAAGGCCCCGAACTTTTCCAGGTTCTCGAGAATGAAGGTGTAAAAGGTCTGGCCCGAAATCGAAAGGCCGACAATGAAGCTGATGATCGTCATCAGGAGAATATTCGTCCCGATCCCGGTCTCGTAGGTGTAGTAGTGGGTGATTTTATTGTTGAATTCTTCCTTGGTGAAGGCGACGTAACCCAACTGGGCGACCTGCCGCTTGATCCCGGCGATGGCGGCGAGGCTCTTCGGCTGCACCAGGACGTAGGAGAGGGTGAATCGGGTGGAGGGGATGTATTCGACGGCGCGGTGATAGGTGGTGTAGAGGGTGGGGACGCCGTTGAGCCCGTTCGAGGCGACCCGCGCGATGCCGACGATCGTTCCCCGGTGATCGTTGAGTTCGAAGGTCATGCCGATTTTCGGGTTCTCCAGTTTCGAGAACTCGGCGTCGTGGACGACGAAGAAGGTGTTGTCGGCATAGATGTCCTGGATGTTGCCCTGTTCTAGGACGGGCCGACCGAAGAGGCTGCTGTCGTCGAGGCCGACGACATTGACTCCCTGATTCTTGCCGTCGGACAGCCTGACCTGGGCGCCGCCCATGAAGAGGGGCACGGCGTAGCTGACGCCGTCCATGCTCCGTGTCGCGTCGAGCACGTAGCCGGGCATCGGAATCGGGCTGGTGGCGGTGTTGACCTGCGTATCCATGATCCACATCGCGGCACCGATATTGGTGACGGGCGAGAAGGCGCGGCTGAGGATGCCGGCGAACATTGCCGTCATTTCCATCATAAGGAAGACGGCAAAGGTGATCCCGATCAGCAGGGCTAAGAACTTGCTTCGATCGTTGACCAGCAGCTTGAAGCCGATCCGCAGGATGCCGCTGTATCTCATCGGTCCGCCCTTTCCTCTGCCGCTATCGGCGGATTCCACCAGCCGCCGCCCAGCGCCACGTACAGGGCGACGGTGTCCTGATGGCGTTGGGCGACGGCCTGGAGGTAGGAGAGGGTCGCCTCGTGGAATTGGACGTCGCCCGCCAGGACGTCGAGGCCGGAGGCCAGGCCCGCGCGGTAATTGGTCTGTAACAGTCTGAGGGCTTCGGCGGCGTCCCGACGGCTGTCCGTCTGGGCCCGGAGCGCCTCGGCATCGTGTTCCAGCGCGGTCAGGGAATCGGCCACCTGTGCGAAGGCGGCGAGCACGGTTTGCCGGTAGGTGGCCTGGGACTGCTGGTAGAGATCGATGGCGGCACGGCGTCCGTACCACAGGCTGCTGCCCTGGAATATAGGGATCGTGGCCGAGGGGCCGATGCTCCAGAACGGCGAGAGTTTGCCGAAGCTGGAACCGGCGGCGCCGAAGGTGCCGCTCAGGCTGAAACTGGGGAACATGGCGGCGGTGGCGACGCCGATGCCCGCGCTGGCGGAGTGCAACTGCGCCTCGGAGGAAAGGATGTCGGGGCGCTGCCGCACCAGGTCGGAGGGGAGGCTCACCGGCAGGTCGGTCGGCAGGAAGAGGGTGGCCAGGTCGATCTCGGGCAGGGTCACCTTTTCCGGTAGCACGCCTTCGAGCGTGGCCAGCAGGTGTTCCGCCTGGCTGACCTGCTGTTTCAGGGGGGCCAGTGTGGCCTGCTGCCCGGCGATCAGGCTGCGCTGGCTCAACAGGCTCGAATAGGGGGCGATCCCGGCATGGACCTGGACTTCGATGGAGTGGAGTTGTTGGTTTTCCAGGCCGATGAGCTCTTCCGTCTCCCGGATCTCGGCGGCATAAGCGGCGCGGGCGATGCAGGTGTTCACGACATTGGCCGAGAGCGTGAGATAGGCCGCCTTTGTTTCGTAGCGTTGGGAGTCGGCCTTGGCCTGGAGGCCTTCGACCGTGCGGCGGTCCCCGCCGAACACGTCGGGGGCATAGCTGACGGTGCCGCTCAACGTGATCAGGTTGAAGATCGAGCCCGCGCCTTGGGAACCTTGCTGAGCCGGTGAGGAGCGTTCCCGGGTGGCGCCGAAGTCGCCCTCGGCGTGGGGAAAGAAGACGCCGTAACCGGCACGCAGGTTATCTTGGCTTTGCCTCAGGCTGGCCTCGGAAGCCTCCAGAGTGGCATTGTGGGCGAGTGCCTGCTCGACGGTGGCGTCCAGGGGGGCGGATCTGAAAAGCTTCCACCAATCGGAGGGAATCACGGCGTCCGGCGCGAAGCGTTGCGTCTTTCCATCGGCCGCGAGCGTCACGGCGGGAAGCGGCTTGCGGGTGTAGCGGTCGGCATCGGGAGGGGGCGGGCGGACGAAGTCGGGGCCCACGGCGCAGGAGGCGAGGAGCAGCGCCATCATGACGAGAGAGGTGCCGCTCAGGGTTTTAGGTCGAAAGGAACTCATGGCATGCCTTCGGATTTGGGGAACCTATTTTTTCCCGATGAAGACATCGACCATTTGTCCCGGATAGACCGGGGTATCTTTTTTCTCGAACCGGAAAATCACCGGCAGCACCCGCAGATCGACCTGTTCCTGTTTTTGATTGGAAAGCTCGATCTTGGGCGAGACGTAAGGCTGCACCCGGACGAATTCGAGCGGGATCTTGATGTCGGTTCCGATGATCTGCATCTGCGCCTGGATATGCCACGCGGTGGGGAGGCGCGAGACGAGGATCTCGTCCACATAGCAACGCACTTCCAGGTATTCCTGCGGCGCGCACATGACCACGAGCGGGTTAAATAATCCGGTGTAGGTGTCGTAGCCGCCCTGGGACGATACATAGCCGCCGATGGCGGCGTTGACGGTCAAAATAACTCCGTCCACCGGTGCTTTGATCGAATATTTTTGCAGCAGCGTGTCGGCGGCCAGGTAAGCCTGATTCAGCGCCTCGTATTGCTTTTGCTGATTGTCGATGTCGTAGCTCCAGGCCCCGGCCTTGGTCAGGTCGTATTGTTTGCGGGCGACGTCCAGGGTGGCGGCGGCCTGTTTCAAGGTGTCTTCCGCCACATCGAGGACATTCTTCGAGATTGATTTCGGGTCGATGTCATAGGCGACGCGGTCTTTGTCGTACTGGTTTTCGACCAGCTTCAGGCTCGCCTCGGCCAGGCCCACCTGCGCGGTGGCCACGGTCAGCGTTTCGGGCCTCGGCTCGGCCTTGAGTTCGTTCAGCAGAGAGAGGGCGGCTTCGGACTGCAATTTGAGCTGCGATGTCGTGGCCCGTTGCATTGTGTCGTCGATCGCAAAGAGAGGTGTGCCCGCCTTCACTTGCTGGCCTTCGCTGACCAGTACCCGGGTGATCGGGCCGGAAACCTCCGGGAAGATGTTGACGTTCGCGCCGCTCGGCTGGTCGCTCTCGATCATGCCGTTGGCATAGATGGCGGAGTCGTAGGGGTTGCTGACCGGTTGGAACACGGGGGGTTCCGCCTTCCGTGTCTGGCCGAAGAAGTAGGCGGCGACCAGCCCGGCCAGGATGCCGAGCAGGGCGAGGGTGAAGACGATCTTGTTCCCGGACGACGTCTTGGGAGGGGGCGAGTTGACTTCGGCCTTGGCCGGAGGCTCTGGCTTAGACTTTTCTTCACTCATTCGGTCCCCCTGTCTGCGGCGGTGAGGTGCCCGTCTTCCATGTGAAGGATCCGGTCCGCATATTCGTTGATGCGCGCATCGTGGGTGACGATCAGGATGCAGCGGTGGGCATCGAGTATTTTCTCCTTCACGAAGGAGATGATCATTTTGCCGGTGTCGCCGTCCAGCGACGCCGTTGGCTCATCGAAGATCAGAATCTCCGGTCGGCTGATGATGGCACGGGCGATGGCGACGCGCTGTTGTTCGCCGCCCGAGAGCTTCACGGGTAGCATGTCGCCCCGGTTTTTCAGGCCGACGATTTCGAGCTGTTTTCTTGCCTCCGCAATTGATTCATCCCAATCCTGTTGTTTCAGGATCAAGGGGATCGCAACATTCTCCGCCGTGGTCAGTCGCGGGAAGAGATGGTAGTCCTGAAAGACAAAGCCGATGGTGTTGAGGCGGAAGTCGGCCAGCTGATCGTTGGTCAGGGTCCAGATATCGGCCCCCTTGACCACCACTCGGCCGGCGCTGGGGCGCAGGATGCCCGAAATCATGCTCATCATCGTGGTCTTGCCGCTCCCGGAGGGGCCGACGATGAAGAGCATTTCGCCGAAGTGGGCGACCAAGCCGACATCGTCCACGGCGGTCACCCTGGCCTCGCCTTCGCCAAACCATTTGCTGAGATCGGTGGCGACGATGGCCTCGGTGCCGTTGGGGGCTGCGTTGACGGAGTTCATAGCTTGCCCCATGGAGCTTAGGCGCGAGCCGAATTGGGTGTCATGGGGTGTTCACCCCATAGCGCTGGGAGCCGGGAAGGAATTCGATCAACCCGTGTGGAATAAGGGTTGAAGTCAAGGAGTGGCCGGTCGAGCTAGCAGAATGACGGACGAGCGGGAGCCGAGCGGGTAGGCCTGGCTGTCTTTCCATGGCGGTTCTTCGCCTGGGGCATGCAGGTCGTGGGGTGTTTCCGCGGAGGTATCGGCAGCCACATGCCACAGGGTTCCGGGAGGTGCGGGGGGCAAGGCAAAACCGATTGCGGTGACCTCGGCATTGAAGAGAAGGCAAAGCGCCGTCGCCTTCCCTTCGTCGAGGAGACAGGCGAGGCGTTTTTCGCGAGGATTCTTCCAGTTCGGAAGTCCCCCATGTGGGTCAAGCCACCGGACCTCGGCATCCGAGTAGAATTGCTCCCGTCTCAAGATCGGATGGGCTTGGCGCAAGGCGATCAGGCCTTGGGTGAAGCGGAAAAGATCCCGGTTTCGCGCCAGGAGGGGCCAGTCATACCAGCTTGTCTCGTTGTCTTGAGCGTAGGCGTTATTGTTGCCTTGTTGCGTCCGGCGAAATTCGTCTCCCCCCAGCAGCATCGGCACCCCGCGGGAAATGAAAAGGGTGAGCAGGAAGTTTTTGATTTGGCGTTTTCGGACGACCTCGATTCCGGCATCCGTCGTTTCCCCCTCGATGCCGTGGTTGGCGCTGAAGTTGTGATGGGTCCCGTCGAGATTGCCCTCGCCATTGGGAGTGTTCTCTTTGGAGACATAGCTTACCAGATCGTTCAGCGTGAAGCCGTCGTGGCAGGTGACGAAGTTGATGCTGCTTTCCGGTCCTTTTCCCGAATGGGCGTAGAGGTCGGAGCTGCCGCAGATGCGGCTGGCAAACCGGCCAAGCATCCCTTCGTCCCCGCGCCAGTAACGCCGGACATCGTCCCGGAATTCGCCGTTCCATTCCGCCCAGCGGGGCTCCGAAAAGCGGCCCACCTCGTAGGCACCGCCGCTGTCCCAGGCCTCGGCGATGATTTTCACGTCCCGCAAGGCCGGGTCTTCGGCGATTTGCTCCAGCAGGGGGGCTTTCTCCAGCAGCTTGCCGGTGCCATCCCTGCCGAGAGCCGAGGCCAGATCGAACCGGAACCCATCCACGTGCATTTCTTTCACCCAGTAAAAGAGGGCTGCCAGAATATGGGCGCGAACAACAGGATGGTTGGCGTTTACGGTGTTGCCCGTCCCCGTGTAGTCCTTGTAGTAGCGTTGGTCGCTTTCCAGCGTGTAAAAGATTGCGTTGTCGATCCCACGGAAGCAGAGGGTGGGGCCGAGTTCGTCTCCCTCGGCTGTGTGGTTGAAGACCACGTCGAGGATCACCTCGATGCCCGTCCGATGCAGCGCCCGGACCATCTCCTTGAATTCCGTGAGCTGCCCGCCCATGCCTCCCGCACTGCCATAGGAAGCCTTGACGGCCAAGAAAAGGAGAGGATCGTACCCCCAATAATTGCGCAGGGGCCGAGCTGTCCCGGGATCGATCCCTTTGATCTGGTTCTCGTTGAACTCCTGCACCGGCATCAGTTCCACCGCAGTTATCCCCAACTCGTTCAGGTAGGGGATCTTTTCGACGAGGCCCCGATAGGTTCCGGGGTGGGTCACCCCGGAACTCGGATCGATCGTGAAACCCCGGACATGGGTTTCATAAATGACGGTCTCCGTCCAGGGTCGGTTGGGCGGACGATCTCCCTGCCAGTCGAAGGGTTCGTCGGTGAAGACGCATTTCGGCGTGGTTCCGGCGTCGTCGATCTCGGAGAAGGAGAGATCGCGCTCGGCCGCCGACGGATCGTAGCCGCGGGCGGCTTCGAAGTCCCATCCCGAGGTTCCCGAGAGCGCCTTCGCACAGGGATCGAGGAGCAGTTTGTGGAAGTTGAATCGGTGCCCGATCCAAGGTTGGTGCGGACCGTCGACCCGGTATCCGTAAAGCTGACCGTGCCGGATGCCGGAAACCCAGACGTGCCAGATGTCCCCGGTCCGGTGACGGGACGGATCGAGGTCGATGGCCAGGGAGGGCTGGGCGTCTGCGGGCAGGTCGAAGAACTCCAGCCGCACGCGGGTGGCGTGACGACTGAAGAGCGCGAAGTTGACTCCTCCCTCGCGGGCATGGGTTCCCATGGGCAGGGGGAGGCCGGGCCGGACTTCGGTGGGCATCAGCGTTGCCAGAGGATGCGACTGTCTTCGAGCGGAATGGAGACGCCGTCGAAATGGGGGATGATCCGGGCTGTGTAATCGGTCGCGGGGCGGCTGGCGGAAACGGCTCCGCCGTAAAGGTAGCTTCCTGACGGATCGTCGAGCTGATGGAGGCGCTTCATTTCTTGTCGGATAGGCGCACTGCCGGCGATTTCGTCGGCGCAAAGCTCGACTCGCACCGCCTTGGGGTCGAGACCGGCGAGGGTGACTCGGACCTCGAAGAGGTGTTGTCCATTGAGTGTCTCGACTTGGACCTCTCCAAAACGGAGCGCATCCCATTTCTGCTCCAGGCTGCGCCGCCAATCGAGCAGTTGACTGCCGACGGCCCCCTGATTGGCGGTGCGTGCGCGGTAGGCTTTGGCCGCCGGGAGGTAGTGTTTCTCCGTGTATTCGCGCACGGTGCGGCTGGCCGAGAACTGGGGAGTCAGTCGCGCCATGCTCTCCCGCATGCGGGCCACCCAGGCGGTGGGGATGCCCTGCGCGTCGCGGGCGTAGAACTCGGGAACGACCTCGTTCTCGAGCCTGTCGTAGAGCATTTCGGCCTCGGCATTGTCCCAGTCGGGATCGGCTCCGTGCTCCTGGCCGTCGCCCAGCGCCCAGCCGAGGTCGGGGACGTAGGCTTCGGACCACCAGCCGTCCAATTCGGAAAAATTGAGGCCGCCGTTGACGAGGACTTTCATGCCGCTCGTCCCGCAGGCCTCCCAGGGACGCCGGGGGGTGTTGATCCAGACGTCGACGCCTTGGACCAAGTGCTCGGTCAGGAGCATGTCGTAGTCGCTCAGGAAAATGACGTGGGGACGCACTTCCGCCTGGTGGATGAAGCGAATCCATTGCCGGATCAGGGCCTGCCCCGCCCGGTCCTCGGGATGGGCCTTCCCCGCAATGATCAGTTGCACGGGGCGCTGGGGATCGGACAACAGGCGGAGCAAGCGCTCGGGATTGTGGAGGAGGAGGTTGGGCCTTTTGTACGCCGCGAAGCGGCGGGCGAAGCCGAGGGTCAGGGCATCGGGATGGAAGAGATGTTCGGCCCGGGCGACTTCCTCCGCGGGCGAGCCGGAGGAGGCCAGTTGCCGGGAGATGCGGTCGCGGGCATAAGCGACGAGGGATTTCCGGGCGGCGCTGCGGAATTGCCAGAGTTGCTCGTCGGGGATGCGGCGGATCTCTTCCTCCATGTTTTCGGTGGTCCCGAGCCAGCGGTCTTTTCCGCAGGCCTTCGTCCACAGGGCGTCGGCGGGGGCGGAGTCCCAGGTCGGGACGTGGATGCCGTTGGTGATGTGGCCGACGGGGACTTCGTCCTCCGGCCAGCGGGGAAAGAGCGGCGAGAAAAGGTGACGGCTCACCTGGCCGTGCAGACGGCTCACGCCGTTCACGGCCCCGCTGCCCCGGATGGCCAGGTAGGCCATATTGAAGTTTTCCATGGCGTCGTCGGCGTTCCGGCGTCCCAGGGCCAGCAGATCGTGGAGCGGGATGCCGAGTTTTTCTTCGGCATAGCGTCCGAGGTATTGCTCGATGAGGGCGGGGGGAAAACGGTCGAACCCGTCGGCGACGGCGGTGTGGGTGGTGAAGAGGTTCCCGGCCCGGGTGGCGGCCAGGGTGACTTCAAAGGGCTTCCCGCTCTTCTTCATGAAGCTGCGGGCCCGTTCCAGGACGGCGAAGGCCGCATGCCCCTCGTTCAGGTGGCAGACTTCGGGATCGATGCCGAGGGTGCGCAGCAGCCTCCAGCCGCCGATCCCGAGGAGCATTTCCTGCTTGAGACGCAGTTCCTGTCCGCCGCCGTAAAGTTCGCTGGTAATGCCGCGATGGGCGGGGAAGTTGGCGGCGTCGTTGCTGTCGAGCAGGTAGAGCTTCACTCGGCCGACCTGGACTAGCCAGGCCCGCAACCAGACGGAGTAGCCGGGCAAGGCGATTTCCATGCGGAGCCA
>CAISZB010000188.1 GCA_903889845.1 uncultured Verrucomicrobium sp.
CAGCCGCTCGACGAGGCGCGGCGCCCACGTGTCGAGGTCGGCCTGGCTCGGGCTCTCCAGCGTGTATTGGAACTGGGTCCGGCTCACGCGGTCCTCGACGGTCAGGGCCTGGATCGGCTGCATGTAGAGCGTGATCCCGGCGACCTTCTCCAGCTCCGGCTGGAGGCGCCGGATCACCTCGCTGGCCGAGGCGTCGCGGTCCTCGATCGGCTTCAGGTTGATCTGGATGCGGCCGCTGTTGAGGGTCGTGTTCAGCCCGTCGATGCCGATGAAGCAGGAGAGGCTCTCCACCGCCGGGTCCTCAAGGATGACCCGGGCCAGCGCCTGCTGCCGCTCCGTCATCGCCTGGAAGGAGATCGCCTGGGGCGCCTCCGCGATGCCCTGGATGACGCCGGTGTCCTGGACGGGGAAGAACCCCTTCGGGACCAGGACGTAGAGCAGGAGGGTCAGGACGAGGGTCGCCGCGGCGACGAGCAGGGTCGCCGTCTGCCGGGCCAGGACCCACTGGAGCGTCCGGTCGTAGAAGGCGACGACCCGGTCGAAGGACTCCTCCGTCCAGCGCTGGAAACGGTTCTCCTCCTCCTTCGGGATGTGCCGCAGCAGCCGGGCGCTCATCATCGGCGTGAGCGTGAGGGAGACGGCGGCGGAGATGAGGATCGTCACGCTGAGCGTCACGGCGAATTCCCGGAAGAGCCGCCCCACGATGTCCCCCATGAAGAGGAGCGGGATGAGGACGGCGATCAGGGAGACCGTCAGGGAAAGGATCGTGAAGCCGATCTGCGAGGCCCCCTTCAGCGCCGCCTCCATCGGAGGCATCCCCTCCTCGACGTAGCGGGCGATGTTCTCGATCATCACGATGGCGTCGTCGACGACGAAGCCGGTCGAGATCGTCAACGCCATCAGGGAGAGGTTGTTCAGGCTGTATCCCATCAGCGACATGACGCCGAAGGTGCCGACGAGGGAGAGCGGCACCGCGACGCTGGGGATCAGCGTGGCGGCGAAGCTGCGGAGAAAGAGGAAGATCACCAGCACCACCAAGACGACGGTGAGGAGGAGCTCGAACTCGACGTCGGCGACCGAGGCGCGGATCGAGGTCGTCATGTCGGTCAGCGTGTGGATCTCGACCGAGGCGGGGAGGGTCTCCCGGAGGCGGGGGAGGAGCTTGTTGATCCGGTCGACGACGGCGATGACGTTCGCCCCCGGCTGGCGCTGGATGTTGACGATCACCGCCGGGACCAGCGTCTTCCCCTTCCCCATCCAGGCGGCATGGCGGACATCCTCGACCCCGTCGGCGACGACGGCGACGTCGGAGAGGCGGACCGGCGCGCCGTTCCGGTAGGAGACGACGAGGCTCTTGTAATCGGCGGCCGAAAGGAGCTGGTCGTTCGCCCCGATCTGGTAGGCCTGGGCCGGGCCGTCGAAGCTCCCCTTCGCCGCGTTCACGTTGGCGTTGGAGATCGCGGTGCGGAGGTCCTCCAGGTTCAGCCCGGCGGAGGCGAGCGCCGTCGGGTTCACCTGGATGCGGACCGCCGGCTTCTGCCCGCCGCTGATCGTGACGAGGCCGACGCCCGTGATCTGCGCGATCTTCTGCGAGAGCCGCGTGTCGACC
>CAISZB010000189.1 GCA_903889845.1 uncultured Verrucomicrobium sp.
AGGCGACCGCTACCCAGAAACGGCGGGTCATGTCGTTCAGTTCGGCGTGCTCCTCCTCTGGATCGCCGGAGGGGGTGGCCACCGGTTCCAGGGTCATGCCGCAAATCGGGCATGCTCCCGGATGAGCCTGGCGCACCTGGGGATGCATCGGGCAGGTGTAGATCATGGGGAATGGCTTTTCTTCCTGCCGGAACCGTTTTTCCTACCTCCGCCCGTCAGCTTGTTCACCGTGGCCCAGGCTCGTGCCTCCGAGGTTTTAAGATCGAGCCCTCTGTTTTCGTAGCCCGAGGCGATATGATCGGCTTGGCGTATTTGCTTGTCGGTATAACTCGATTTGTCGCCTTGAGGCATGGTCTTCTCTCGATGGGGTTGGGTCGTTTTCCGTTCGCTGTTAGATGCTCTTAAGCGGCCAGGTAAAGTGCGGTATAGATTCTGTAATCGACGAGTCGGTTTTCCGCCCGTTTGTCTTGAAGCCATGAACCGAGGCTTTGTCGATCCACCTCATGGATCACGATCTTTTCCGAGGCGTCGCCTCCGCCTTTCCCGGCTTTGTTAAGCCTGCGAGCTCGGAAGAAAGTGACCACTTCGGTCGATAGACCCGCCGAAACCGGTCCTTCGACGAGATACTCCATCGCTTCGGCTTGGTAGCCCGTTTCCTCGAACAGTTCCCGTTTTGCGGCCTCGGACAAAGTCTCATCCGCAACTCCTTCCATGTCCCCGGACAGACCCGAGGGCAGTTCGATCGTTTGCATGCCGAACGCGGGCCGGTATTGTTCCACCAAGACCATCTTATCGGCCTCGGTGATCGCCAGGATCGCAACGATGCCGCTGCCCTTGATCCGTTCGACGTATTCCCATCCGTTATGTTGACGCAGGCGCAAGAAGCGGCCTTCGTACAGAACCGTAGCGGAATCTTTCACGAGAAGATTTTCCATTTCTTACAGGAACGGCTCACCTTGATTCGGCCTGAGGTGGCGGGCCTGCCGAAATGGCAGACCCCCAGTTGACGCCTTTTCCTTGAAGGATTAACCCACGACCGCTTGGTCATCAATCCAGTAGCCCTGGCGACTGTAATGACGGTGGAGCCCGGCCTCATAATCCCGGGTGAGGAGGGTTTCCTCTGTGTATTCCGGGGCTTGCTTGATCGTCTCCTGCGAAGCATGGACGACGACCTTCGCATTTTCCCAACTGATGCTCTCGATCCATTTGGGCGAAATGAGAACCTTTTTCCCCGGCAACCAATTCGTGGTGCTGACGATGAGGTAGCGGATCGTCCAGGTCTCGTCGTCGATGACGAAATCGTCGATATGGCCGATTTCACCGTCCGAGGCTTGGACGTGATAACCGGTGACGCTCTCCGTGCTCCGCAAATGGGGATCCCAGTTTTTGGTGCTCTGGCTGTAGTCCTTCCATTTTTCCTGATCCCGGGTGAGGTAGGGATAATAGGGATAAGCCCCCCACATATACGGGCCGCCCCAATAGACCGGCCAGCCATAATACCCGTAGTAGTCTCCTTCGAATTGGTGGGAAACGGGCTGGTCGTAGCTCAAGGCAGGGCTGTCCTCGATCTGTTTTTTGGTCAGGCTGATGGAAATGCCTTTCTCCTCTCGCAGCACGCAGGTCAGGGCGTAGGGGGAAATCAGCACCTTTCTGTCCTTGAGCCAGTTGCCGGTATTTGCGACGAGGTAGCGAATGGTCCAGTGCAGATCGTCGAAATAGAATTCTTCGACCTTTCCAATTTCGCCGTCGAGGCTGTCCAGCTTGAAATCCTTCAGGGTTTTGACTTTGATGAACATAATCTTTCTGTGCTTGGTGCGTCCCGGTCGAGGTCGCTGTCGTTGTCGCCCGGGGAGCGGGGTTAAGAAATCGTCGCACCGCAGTCCGTCCGGGATGCGAAGAGCCTAACTTGCCCTATTGAGAGAGGCTCCGACATGGGGCATAACCCTACCGCGCATGCCCTTGGTGACTGAGTGAGTCGGGGTCGAGGGGGTTATCCAAGGTAGGGTTATCCCCCATGTCAGCAGAGCTGTTGCCAGTGGTATTTTCGCCTCGACGATGATTCCATGAGCATCCATGAAACGACGGCAACCACGATGACCGGGCTGACCGGGCTGGCGGCGAAAAGTCTTCTTGAAAAAGAAGGCCCGAATGCCATGCCCGATATTTCCGCGCACCCCTTTCGCAATGCCTTGAATAAATTCTGGGCACCTGTTCCGTGGCTGCTGGAAGCCTCGATTATCCTGGAGCTGGTGCTCCACAAGGGCTTCGAGGCGGGAGTCATCGGAGGGCTTCTTGTCTTCAACGCCGCCTTGGCTTATTTTCAGGAAGAACACGCCCAAACGACCCTCGCCGCGCTGAAATCGCGTCTAGCCTTGAATGCCTCGGTTCTGCGTGATGGAGCCTGGAAAACCGTGTCGGCTACCGAACTGGTCCGTGGCGATCTTGTAAAACTCTCTCTCGGAGGCGTGGTCGCCGCCGATGTCCACTTGGTCGAGGGGAATGTCTTGCTCGATCAATCGATGCTGACGGGGGAGTCCCTGCCCGTCGAGGCAGGACCCGGGGCGAAGACCTATGCCGGGGCTTTGATAAAACGGGGCGAGGCCGTGGCGGAGGGCGTGAGCGGTGTCCTAGTCGTCGAGTGACATGCGTGACTCTG
>CAISZB010000190.1 GCA_903889845.1 uncultured Verrucomicrobium sp.
GAACGGTTTCGCGCCGCCGCCAAGGCGAAGGCGCTGGCCGGGGTGTAGAATAGACTACCCTTCGGGACCGGGCACACTGCCCCGAAGGGCAGTACCCATAACTTCGCGCCCCCCAAAAAACGCCCTACTTCATCGGCGGATACTTCGACAGCTTCCGCTGGAGGGAACGGCGGTCGATACCCAGGACGCGGGCGGTCTGGCTGATGTTGTGGCCGCAGTCGGAGAGGATCCGCTGCATGTGTTCCCACTCGACGCGGTCGAGGGTCGGCGTGGCGACGACGGGGAGCGGGGCCTCGACGGAGGCGGTCTTCCCCTGCAGCGCTTCATGGATGCGGTCGGCGTCGGCGGGCTTCGTCAGGTAGTCGGCGGCGCCGAGGCGGACGGCTTCCAGGGCGGTGGCGATGCTGCCGTAGCCCGTGAGGACGAGGACGACGATGCCCGGGAAACGCTCCTTCAAGGAACGGACGAGGACGAGGCCGTTCTCTCCCGGCATCTTCAGGTCGACGACAGCGGCGTTCGGCCCGAAGAGGGGGGCTTGGCGCAGGGCCTCGGCGGCGGAGGGGGCGGTGAGGGTTTCGTAGCCGCGCCGCTTCATCGCGATGGCGAGGCGTTCACGGAAGGCCTCGTCGTCGTCGACGAGGAGGAGGCGTTTGTGGGTGGGAGGTTGCATGGGTGTGGGTGTCGGGTTGGTGCCGTTGTTGTTTGGGGGTGTTTTCATAAATCGAAGGGGATCGAAAGAAAAACCGTGGTGCCTTGTCCCTTCACCGACTCGATCCGGAAGGTGCCGTTCGCCTTGTCGGCGAAGGCCCGGACGAGAAAGAGGCCGAGTCCCATGCCGCTCCCCGGCGGCTTGGTCGTAAAGAACGGTTCCCCGACGCGGCGAACCGTCGCCGGGTCCATCCCGCACCCCTCGTCCTGAACGATGAAAACGACGTGGTCCCGCTCCCGCGCGATGCGGAAGAAGACATTGGGCTCCACGCCGCCCGCGACCCCGGCGTCGACGCCGTTGTTCACGAGGACGGCCAGGGACTGGAGCAGCGCCTCCTGGGAAATAATGAGGTCGAGCGGCTCCGCCTCCGGGGCGACCTCGAAGGTGACGTGTCCCTGGCTCGCCGTCTTCAAATAAGGGGGCAGGAGGAGCGGAATTTGCCGCACCGCGACCGGAGCGGGGGTCTCCCCCAGGCTGCTCGTCGCCTTGTCGTTCAGCTTTTCGAGGATCTGGCGGCACCGCTCCACTTCCTTCCGGATCAGGTTCGCGTCGGGCAGGCACTCGGAGCCGGGGCGATTTTCCCGGGCGGAGTATTGGAGCTCGGCGCTGGCCACGGCGATGGTCCCCAGCGGCGTCGCCAGCTCGTGGGCCACTCCGGCGGCCAGCGTCGCCATCGCGGCGAACCGTTCCCCGCGCTCCGTGATGGCGCGGGTCCGCTCCAGTTCGGCCTCGTGCCGCCGCAGGTCGGCGCTGAGGCGGGTGACGAAGTAGGTGATGCAGCCCCCCGTCAGGACCAGGCCGATGATGTTCCCGTAGAGGAAAAAGGGATTGTCCCCGATCAGGAGCTGCCCCGAGGTGGTCCGCAGGATCGAGGGGGAGAAATAGAGGAGGATCGAGGCGACCCCGCACAGATTCACTCCGATCCACGTCCAGAACGGCGGCAGGAGGATCGCCGCGATGGTCAGGTGGAGGAGGAGGAAGGCGGCGAAGGGATTGTGGAGACCGCCGGTGACGTAGAGCATCGCCGTCAGCGTCATCGTGTCGAGAAGGAGGAGCACCCCGCACAGGGTCCGGGAGGAACTTTCCCCCACCAGCCGCTGGCGGCAGGCGATCACGCCGACATTGGTTACCGCGGTGACGAGGATCCCTGCGGCAAGGATGCCGACCGAGAGCTCGATGCCCAAAATAAGGCGTGCCACAATACACGCCACGATTTGACCAATGACTGCGACCCACCGAAGGCGGAGAAGTCCGCGGAGGCCCATTCTTTGGGATTCGAGGGGTGTTCCGGCAACCATGACTCAGGATTGTGCCCGAATCGGTGCGGGAATGCGACGCATTATGGGGGTTTGCGGCGTGGCAATTTACCGCATTCATTTAACGGATAAGGCTTCTGCAAAGCCCCGAGTGTCGGCATCGACAAACGAAAACCGGGCGGCTTCAATCACCTCCATCTTTCTATGTACTGGTCCCGAGTTCCCCTCTCCCTGGCGGTGGCTCTCCTGCTCGCCCTCGCTCCTTCTCTCCTCCTGGCCGATGGGGTTCCTCCGGCCTCCGCGCCGACTCAGACCTCCGTTCCCACTCCCGGCGAGTTGCCGATTCGGGATCGGGACGCGGTCCTTGCCGACTTCCAGGATAAGTATGCGAAGGCGAAGCAGCCCCGCCTCCTCCTCTTCATCAACCGGGACCTGGTCCGCGACCGGGGCGAGTTGACGACGATGTCGGAGACCGGCAACGACACGAAGGTGAAGGGCGACGCCGTCCCCTCCGTCTCCTCCGGCAGCACCACGATCCAGATCGGCACGAATCCGAGCGCGGGCACCGGAACCGCCCTCAACCCGACCGCGACCGGGGCGGGCGGCGAGCAGCAGAGCACCGCCTACTCCGCCGTCCGCGTCCGCGACGGCCAGGACAAGGGCGTCCTCCCGATCAACGACTACGACGCCCGCCAGATCGAGGAACTCTTCACCCAGCCCTTCTACGATACGGGCGGGCGCTTCGTCGATCAGAAGGTCGCGACCCTGCTGCTGAAGTCCTTCGGCGAGGCCGGTCCCCGCTTCCTGACCGCCCCGCAGACCGACCAGGAAAAGGCCGACGTCGATTCCCTGAAGAAGACCACCGACATCGTGATCGAGGTGCTGGCGCGGAAATATCCCATCGTCATCCCCCTGCCGGGCGGCGGCGAGCAGCGGGAGGAGCGGGTCGCCCTCACCGTGACGGCGGTCGATCTGAGACAGCCCGGCCTCATCCTGGCCCGGATCTCGACCGACACCCTCTTCGGCTTCAACGGCCGCGATGGAGAGGCCCGCCGGAGAAAGGCCCGCAAGGTCGTCTCCGCCGAGATCAACGACCAGGCGGCGCTGGCCCTGATGCAGCGCCTTGCGTTTTAGGGCTTTGTCGAAACGCCATGGACCCCGAAATCATGCCCGGAGTTACGATCAGCTTGCCGCCAAATGGCAAAACAAGCCGATCCAGTCCTACGGCATCGCCCAGCTCGAACGCGCTATCCGCTTCGTACAGAATCGTGGATCAGCACTCGACATTGGCTGCGGCAGCCAGGGGCGAATGATCGACCTACTCCAGAAGCATGGATTCCAATCGGAGGGCCTCGACATTTCCCAGGAAATGATCGCCCTCGCACGACAACGCCATCCTGCCATAACGTTCCATTGCGCCGACATCAGCCAGTGGAGTTTTCCGCATTCCTACGATCTTATCGTCGCGTGGGACAGCACATGGCACTTACCGCTAACATTGCAGGAACCAGTACTCGAAAAAATCTGTACAGGCCTTGCGTCCGGCGGTGTTTATCTTTTCACCGCAGTCGGTTTTGATGAACCCGGCGATCACGGTGATTCCGGCCACATGGGTGTACCTCTCGCCTACGGCACTCTGGGCATCCCATGCCTGCTGGGACTCCTGGCTAAATTCGGTTGCTCCTGCCGACATCTCGAATTCGATCAGTTTCCCGAAAAGCATCTTTATGTCGTAGCCCAAAAGCTCTGACTGATTTGCAACGATCGCTGTTATATCAAAGCACGTTGAGTAAGCCCAAAGCACCCCGGAGGGGTGAAAGCCGATAGCCGTCGGGCTGCATGACTGGCGGCGTTCACGCTCCCGCGTTGCCTCCCGGCCATTCCATTAGGGCTTTGCCACCGTCGATTCGTGGAAGGCTGCGCCCTGGACGGGAAGCCCCTTCGCGATCAGCTGCGCCAGCAGGATATTGACGAGGGAAGCCCCGTTCCCTCCGGCACCGCCCTCCCCTCCCCCGGCGATGATGTTCGGGACCAGCGGCATGCCGGAGGCGGCGAGGGCCTTGCCGATCTCGATGGTCGCGTAGTTGCCCTGCCCGACGGCCTCGGTCTTCAGGCGGATGACCTCGGCCTCGGCCTTGCCGACGGAGGAAATCTTCTGCCCCTCGGCCTCGCCGACGAGCTTCAGCACCGTGGCGTCGGCGGTCGCGTTGAGAGTCTTCGCGTCGGCCTCGCCGCTCGCCTTCTTCACCGCGGCCTGGGCCGCGAAGTCGGCGATGCTCACGCTCCGTTCGGCGTCGACGACGCGAGGCTGCGTGTCGGCGATCGCTTTCGCCTGCTGGAGGGCCTTCCGGTTATCCTCGGCGATCTTCTGCGTCTGGTAGGTCACCGTCTCCTGCTCGGCGATCTTCCGGTCTGTCAGCGTCTTCATCAGGTCCTCGGGCGGGACGATATCCCCGATCAGGGTATCGACGGCACCGACGTTGTATTCCTTCAGCGCCTCGCCGATCCTGTCCCGGGCGTCGGTCTGCCGCTGCTGGCGCTGCTTGAGGAAGTCGATCACGTCGGAGCCCTGGGCCGCGTTGCGGAAGTAGTTTCCGATCGTCGGCTCCAGGACCTGCGTGACGAGGTTCGGCATGCTGCCGAAGCGGGCGATGACCTTCGGCGCGTCGTTGCGCGGGATGTGGATGATCTGGCTGACGTCGAGGTTGAATTTGAACCCGTCCGAGGAGCGGACGGTGATCGTGGAGAGCTTCTCGTCGAGCTTGTGGGCCTCGCTCTTCCCCGTCGCCCAATTCA
>CAISZB010000191.1 GCA_903889845.1 uncultured Verrucomicrobium sp.
CCTGGTCAAAAAATTCGGCCACCGTCCCGGCGGCGACCTCTCCCGGTTCTACACCGAAGCCCTCGACGCCATCGCCGCGACCGGCGTCGCCATCGAGGTCAGCACCGCCGGATTGCGCAAGGAAGTCGAGGAAATCTACCCCAGCCGCCAGTTCCTCGACCTCGCCTTCCAGCGGGGCATCCCCGTCCTGATCAACTCCGATTCCCACAAGCCCTCCGAGATCGCCTACGCCTACGACCAGGCCCTGGCCTTGGTGAAAGACGTCGGCTACACAAGCGTCGTCCGGTTCGAGAAGCGGAAGCGGATCGCGGTGGCGATTTGATCGACACCGCCCCCGTTCGGGGCTACGCTTGGCCATCAGCATGCGCGCGAAGACCATCGCCTTCATCAACTTCAAGGGCGGCGTCGGGAAGACCGCCACCGTCGTCAACCTCGGCGCGACGATCGCGAAGTACCACCAGAAGCGGGTCCTGATCGTCGACCTCGACCCCCAGTGCAACTCCAGCCTCTGGCTCCTCCAGCCCGAGGCGTGGCGCGACCACATCTCCGACGTCAGCCGCTCCACATACCAGATCTTCGAGGACCACATCGTCGGCACCCACCGCTTCGACTTCGAGCAGGCCGTCCTCCGGGGCGTCCCCTACAGCTACGGGGAGGACGGCGGCTTCTCCCTCCTCTCCCACCTCGACCTCCTCCCCGCCTCGGTCGAGGTGCTCCGGCTGGAGGACCGCCTCCACCAGAGCAAATTCGCCCTCTTTTTCACCTACCTCCAGCAGGCGTTGAAGCCCTACCAAAGCTCCTACGACTACATCTTCCTCGACTGCGCGCCGAACCTCTACACCGTGACGAAGAACGCCCTCTTCGCCGCCGACTACTGCGTCGTCCCCTACGTCCCGGACTACCTCTCCCTCTCCGGCTTCGGCATCCTGGCCGACGAGGTGGAGGACTTCTACGAGCGGGTCAGCGGCTCCCTCACCGGCCGGAAGCGCCCGAAGATCGCCGCCCTCATCGTCAGCCACTACCGGAAGGTCGGGAACGTCTTCGAGCATGCGATCAACGAGCTGCAGATCCGCACGGAGCAACTCCGCGCCGAAGGGAAGATCCATCCCCGCACCGCCCTCCTGGAACCCTACATCCGCCACGACGTGAAGGTGGCCGAATCGACGAACGAGCACCTTCCCGCCGTCCTCCACGCCCCCGCTTCCATCGGCTCCCAAGACTACGCCGACCTGGCCATCAACTTCCTGAACCATTTTGAGGAAACCCTATGAGCTACAGCGACCTCTCCGAACGCCTCGCCTCCCTCTCCATCGTCGTGCGGGAACACCAGAACCGGCTGGAAGGCCAGCCTCTGGCCACCTCGGCCCGGCGGTTGAACGCCTCCCTCGCCGCCTTCGAGAAGAAGCTCCACGACTTCCTGGAGGGGAACGGCCCCGGCATCCGCGAACTGGGCGACCTGCTGAAGTCGCCCCAGGCGAAAAAGCACCTCACCCTCCCGGCGCTGAAGGTCGTCTTCCGCGACCTCCTCGACAAGTCGCTCCCGGAGGGGACGCCCGCCCAGGCGAAGTCGGCCTTCCTGAAGAAGATCGCGAAGCGGGAAAAGGGCGAGGAAGCCCTCGCCTACCTGAAAGAATTCTTCTTCAAGGCGGCGAAGCCCGCCCCCGTCCCGAAGGAAAAGGAAGCCCTGCAAAAGGAATTCCTCCGCCTCGGCTCCCTCGACGAATTCGAGCTGGCCCTGGAACTCGACAAGCGGTGGAAGAAACTGGGCGACCTGAAGAAGTTGGCCGCCGCGAACGGCGTCGCCGTGACGGCAAAGACGACGAAGGAACGCCTGGCTGACGCCCTCGTCCACTACGCGCGGCGGGCCTATGCGAATGTCGGGCTGGTTTAGGGGCGCGAAGAGCCCTACGGCCCTTCGGGACCGGGGAGAATCGCTTACGCTTCCCTGTACAGGTGGAGGCGACCCGCGCGTTTGTAGGCTTCTGAGGGGTGCCCCCTCAGCCTCCAGCTAAGAGCCTGTGTGGGGAAAGAAGCGCGCGGTGGAGGCTCTTCTCCTCCCGAGGCGCAGCCTCGGCTGAATCCCCGAATCTCCGAGGGTACGTACGGCGTGGGAAGA
>CAISZB010000192.1 GCA_903889845.1 uncultured Verrucomicrobium sp.
GATTTTCAATGGGGCCATGATTGTTCTCATCGGGACCTATGCCCGGACCCACTCGATGCCTTGGAGTGAGGTGCTGCCCCTGTTATTGACGGCGGTCCTGGCGTCAATCCCGGTGGCGTTGCCCGCCACCTTTACCCTGGCGGCGGCGTTCGCGGCCCGCGCGCTGGCAAAGATGGGCGTTCTTCCGACACGGCTCTCCGCCATCGATGAAGCCGCGACGATCGACGTCCTTTGTTCGGATAAGACGGGAACGCTGACCTGCAATCAACTTTCGGTGGCCAGCGTGCACCCGATGCCCGGTTTTGACGAAGCGCACGTTCTGGGACTGGCGGCTCTCGCCAGTTCGGACGGTGGGCAGGACTCCGTCGATGCGGCGATCCGCACCGCTGCCTCGAAAAAACCGGGCCCGGATTTACCTGTGCTCACGACGTTCATCCCGTTCGATCCGTCCAAGAAAACGTCCGAAGCTACGGCAACGGACGCAAAAGGGGAGACGCAACGCATCGTCAAAGGGGCCTTCGCTGTCGTGATCGGCCTCACGGCGGCTTCCCCTGCGGGGCAGCGGATCGACGACGAACTCGAAAAGCAAGGCTTCCGGGTTTTGGCGGTCGCGGCGGGGACTCCCTCCTCGATGCAGTTGATCGGATTGATCGCCCTCAGCGATCCTCCGCGCACCGATTCGGCCTCATTGATTTCGGAACTGCGCTCATTAGGGGTGCGCACCGTCATGGTCACGGGCGATGCCCCGGAGACGGCGGCCATCGTCGCCCACGGGGTGGGATTGGATGGGAAAGTCTGCCCGCCCGGTGCACCGCCCCCCGGAGTGAAGCCGGAGGACTTTGCTGTCTTTGCGGGCATTCTGCCGGAGGGAAAATATGACCTCGTGAAGGCCTTTCAGAAAGGCGGTCATGCGGTCGGGATGTGCGGTGATGGGGCGAACGATGCCCCGGCGCTTCGGCAGGCTCAAATCGGTATTGCCGTATCGACCGCAACCGATGTGGCGAAGTCGGCGGCGGCTGTCGTACTGACGGAGCCGGGGCTGGGCGGCATCGTCGCGGCGATCAAAGAGGGAAGGGTCACTTTTCAGCGCATTCTCAACTATGCCCTCAATTCAACGATCAAGAAGATCTTGCAGGTTCTCTTTTTGGCGGTCGGCCTAATAATGACTGGTCATGCCGTGCTGACCCCTATGCTGATGGTCATTGTGATGATCACGGGCGATTTTCTGGCGATGTCCCTAACCACGGATCGGGTGCGTCCATCGGTCAGGCCGAATGTCTGGAGGATAGGCGGGATTACGGTCGCGGGCATGATCTTGGGAGGCTGTTTTCTTGTTTTCTGCACCGCCGTCCTGGCGGTCGGAAAATTTAAGATGGGACTCGGGATCGAGGCGTTGAGGACGCTCTCCGTTGTCGCCATCGTCTATGGGAGCCAAGCCACGATTTACGCGATAAGAGGTAGGCACCATCTGTGGGGGCTGCGCCCGACTCTCTGGCTGGGTCTCTCCTCCGCGGTCGATATTCTCATTATCTCGACCTTGGCCGTTTGGGGAATCGGGATGGCGCGGCTCCCTCTTTTTGTGATCGCCTGGGAGTTCGCGGCTGCCGCCGCCTTCGGGCTTCTCATGGTCGGGGTGAAGATCCCGGTCTTTGGTCGTCTTAAGATTGCCTAACCCTTCCGCTTGGAAGGATCTTTGTACTTTGGTCCCCGGATCAGGGATGATGCGGCTTCGTCGCCGGGTGAGTTGCGCCGTTCGGGATGTGGGACGGGCCGGTGGTATGGGCGACGGGCGGGACGGGTGTGGAATGAGGAAAGCTATTCGAATAGGGGGGAGAGGCTTTCTGATGGTACTGGGGAACCTGCGGCGAAGAATGGAAGGGGGGACTTCCTGCGACGGCGGGACTCGAGCGAGGCACAACAAGCACCGTATTGGGATGAGTCGCCGGAGCGGGAGGAAATAAGGAAGGGGTGCCGCTCAGATGGATCGGGGCGGGTGTGGGGGGCCAGAGGATGAGGTGGAACGGCAACGGCGGGAGCCGGTGACTGCGCCGGGCGGGGAATGGGCGTTCCCTCTGGCGGCGAACTCGGGGATGCTTTGCCATGGGAGGTGGACTGAAGAGGTCGGCCCGGATCGTCGCCCCGATTCAGGTGGACCTGCGTGAGGGTTCCCGCGACGACGCCGGGACGGGCGGCGGAGTTCGGATCGCGGGCAACGGGAGGAGCATAAACCTGGAGGGTGTTCCCATTGATCGTGCCGGTGGGAGGGGTGCCCGGACCGGCTTGGGTCGTCCGTTGAAGATGGAGTTGCTGGACGGGATGTTCGGCCCCCGCATTGACCGCGGCCAGGACGGGCCCGCGAACGTAGGGGGTGTCCCCCGCGACGTTTGATGTCCGGATATCGGTAACATTGGCCGTATGAGCGAGGATGGCGTCATTGCCGGACCGATTGAGGATGACGTGCCGCAGGGACCGTTCGCCAAGGGAATGTTCCGGGCAGAAACGGTACGCCCCGGCTCCAATGTGGAGGTTGATATCGACCTGCGCGTCGAAGCCCGTGTTTCCGCCCGCTCCTCCCCGGCGAGGGGGAAGCGGAGCCCAACCGCAGTAGCCGCCGCCATAGCGCCAACTGACCCAGGCCGGAGCCCAGCGATAGCCGGGAATCCAAAACCAACCTTGGTCGTCGATATTCAACCATCGGCCGTAGTGGTAGGTGGCCCACCCCCATGGTTCGTCCGAAACCCAGGTCCATCCGTAGTCGGTGTAAACCCAGTGCCCTTCGGTGTAGGGACTCCAGTCGGGATCCTCGACGTTGGGCTGCCAGGCGTAGCCATACCCGTCGATCTGCACCCATTGCCCGGAATCGCCGAGCGCATCGTAGAACACCTGAAAGGAAACATCGGCCCGGGAGGACGGGGCGCAGACGGAGAGATAGGTCAGTGCCAGCA
>CAISZB010000193.1 GCA_903889845.1 uncultured Verrucomicrobium sp.
CAGCCAGGACAGCGAGGAGCGGGCCTTCCGCTCCGGGCAGATCCACGTCACGTTCTCGATGCCCCTCTCGAAGATCGACGGCTACCGGAAATTCCATCCCGAGTTCTTCCAGAACGGCCCGGTCCTGGTGAGCTATTTCTACGAGTTCAACGTCACCCGCGCGCCGTTCGACAAGGCGGCGGTCCGGCGCGCCCTGGGCCTCGCGATCGACCGGGAGAGCATCACGAAGGAGGTGCTGCGGGGAGGGCAGTTGCCCGCCTATCGGTTGACGCCTCCCGGCATGGGGGCCTACGACGTCAGCGACAGCGGCCCCATGTTTGCCGCCGACGTCGCCGAGGCGCGGCGGCTCCTGGCCTCCGCCGGGTATCCCGACGGGAAGGGCTTCCCGAAGGTCGAGCTGCTCTACAACACGAGCGAGAGCCACCGCCGCATCGCCGAGGCGATCCAGCAGATGTGGAAGAAGAACCTGAACATCGACGTCTCCCTCTACAATCAGGAGGCGAAGGTCTACTACGAGATGTTGCAGCAGAAGCAGTATCAGGTCGCCCGGATGGGGTGGGGCGGCGGCTACTTCGACCCGACGGCTTTCCTCGACATCATGAAGGGCGACGCGGAGAACAACCACACCGGCTGGAAGAATCCCGCCTACGACGCCCTGCTGGAGCAGGCGAAGTTCATCTCCGATCCGGCGGCGCGCCTGGCGGTGCTGAAGAAGGCCGAGCACCTCCTCATGGAGGAGATGCCGCTCATGCCGATCTATTTCTACACGAAGCCGCTGTTGGTCCGGCCCGAGGTGCAAGGATGGACGCCGAACCTGCTGGAGGCCCATTCCTACAAGAATTTGTGGCTCGATCCCGCGATGGCGGGGCAGGCGCAATTGAGAAAGATTGAAAAATCGGGGAAGGGAGCCAAGCCATGATCCGCTTCATCGTCCGTCGCGTGCTGGAGATGGTCCCGGTCCTTTTCCTCATCGCCACGCTGACGTTCTTTCTGATCCGGGTCGCGCCCGGGGGGCCGTTCTCCGGCGAGAAGACGTTGCGGCCCGAGGCGCTGGCGAGCCTGGAGCGCCACTACGGCCTCGACCAGCCGCTCCGCGTCCAATACGTCCGCTACATGGGCCACCTCCTCCATGGCGACCTCGGCCCCTCGTTCAAGTATCCGATGCGGTCGGTGAACGAGCTGATCGCCCAGGCCTTCCCTGTCTCGGCGGAGTTGGGCCTCTGGGCGATGGCCTTCGCGCTGATGGTCGGCGTCCCTATCGGGATGGTGGCGGCGCTGCGGGCGAATACGTTGGCCGACTGGCTGCCGATGGCCGGGGCGATGGTCTGCATCTGCCTCCCGTCGTTCGTCCTCGGGCCGCTCCTCATCCTTTTCTTCTCCTTCACCCTGGGCTGGTTCGACGCGGCGGGCTGGTTCGACTGGAGCCATCGGGTGTTGCCCGCGCTGACCCTCGGGACCGGGGCCGCCGCCTACTTCGCCCGGATGACGCGGGCGGGGATGCTCGAAGTCCTTTCCCAGGATTATATCCGGACGGCGCGGGCGAAGGGGGTTTCCGAATGGGCCGTCGTCTTCCGTCACGCGATCCGGGGCGGGATGACGCCGATCCTTTCCCTCATGGGTCCAGCGATGGCGGGCATCCTGACGGGCTCCTTTGCGGTCGAGTCGATCTTCCAGGTGCCGGGGTTGGGCGGGTTCTTCGTCAACTCGGCCTTCAACCGCGATTACACGGTCGTCCTGGGGACGGTGATTTTCTACGCGCTGCTGCTGCTGGTCTTCAACCTGATCTTCGATGTCATCCTCATCGCGATCAACCCGAGGCTGAAGTATGAGTGAGGCGACTCTCCCGCCCCCGCCGGTGGGATTCTGGCACCGCCTTCGGCGTCGGCGTCCGGCCTGGGTCTCGCTCTGGTTCCTGGCGGCGATGGTCGCCCTGGTGGTCGTCGGGCCGTGGCTGTGTCGGCAGTCCTATGCGGCGAACGACCTCGCGCTGGGGGCCGTCGGGCCGTCGTGGACGCATTGGTTGGGGGCCGATGAGCTGGGGCGCGATCTCTTCGTGCGGCTTCTCTACGGGGGGCGGATCTCGTTCTCCGTCGGCCTCTGCGCGACGGTCGTCTCCCTCGTCATCGGGGTGGTCTATGGCTCCATCGCGGGATATTGCGGGGGGTGGGTCGACTCGTTCCTAATGCGGATCGTCGATATTCTCTATGCGCTGCCGTTCACGATCTTCGTCGTCCTGCTGACGGTTTTCTTCGGGCACAACTTCATCCTTCTCTTCGTCGCGATCGGGGCGGTGGAGTGGCTCTCCATGTCCCGGATCGTCCGGGGGCAGGTGCAGTCGCTGCGGCAGCAGGACTTCGTCGCGGCAGCCCGGATCCTCGGCTCCTCCGACCTGCGGATCGTCTTCCGGCACCTGGTGCCGAACGTGATGGGGCCGGTGATCGTCTATGCGACGCTGACGGTCCCCTCCGTGATGCTGACGGAGGCGTTCCTGAGCTTCCTGGGCCTCGGCGTCCAGCCGCCGATGAGTTCGTGGGGCTCGCTGATCCAGGACGGCGCAATGGTGATGGAGGAGTTCCCGTGGCTCATCGTCTTCCCCTCGCTGGCGCTGGGCGCGACGATCCTGGCCCTGAACTTCCTGGGCGACGGGTTGCGGGACGCGTTCGATCCGAAGGAGAGCGGGCGCTGATGACCTCTACGGCGTGAACACCGGCGCCAGGTACGGCGGGCAGTTCGGCGTGTGGCGGCGGTTCTGAGCGCGCTTCCGGCGGACGGCGTCAGACTGTTTACTTGGCGGCGCCGGTCAGCTTGGCCAGCAGCGCCTTGGCTTCGGGGTAGGAGACTTCGTCCCGCGAGTAGCGGCAGTAGACGGTCAACGCTTTGACGGCTTCCTCTTTCTTTCCGAGCTCGGCGAGGCTGCGTCCCAGGAACCAATAGGCCGGGTAGTAGGCGGGATAGGCCTGGATATAGGCGTTCCCGGCGCTGACGGCGGCGGCCCAGTCCTTTTCCACGTAGGCCTTGGAGAGCTGGTATCTGAGCCGGGGCCTCGGGCGGAGGACACGGGTTTCGATGAAGCTGGAGAAAGAGGCCGGGATGTCCTGGGTCGTGTTCAATCCGTACAGGTCGGTTTCGACGGAATCGAGATTGTCTCCTTCCGGGGCGAACCACGTTTTCAGGACGTCCAAGTAGAGGCTGTGGGCGAGGGCATCGTGGGTCAGGGCCGCTTCGTCTTTCATTCCGGCGGCCTGCAGGGCGGGCAGAATTTCCTCGGCCAGCATGGAGGACATCATCTGGTCGGCGGGGAGGGCGCTCAGTGTGGTCTTCAGCTTGGCCCGGTTCCCGGCCTGGAGGTAGGCGCGGATCTTCGCCCGGTTCGCCAGGCTGGCGTTGTCGGCGCTGGAATATCCCGAAAGATCGGCCTCCAGATTGATGGGGTTGCCCAGGCGGAGGGCCAGGGTGGCGTCGAGGAGGCGGATGTATTCCGCCGTCTGCGGGAAGGCGACGGGATCGCGGCATGGCTTCACGATGTCGAGGAGACGCTGCCGCAGGGCGGGCTCGTCGAGGTCGATGGCGTCGGAACCGTAGAAGACCAGGGAGGACTTCAGGTAATCCTCGGTCGTGCTGGCCAGTCCGGCCTTGAGCAGGGAGAGGACCAGATCGTAGCGGGTGGCGTCGTGGGGCAGTTCGCGCATGAACTCGGCCCAGAATTCGAGATCGATGGGTTCCTGATGGGTCTTGATGAGGTAGAGGCGGAAGCGGGTGGCCTCCTCGTCGCTCAGGTCGCCGAAATTCGCGAGGTCGCGGCGTTGGTCGAAGGTGGCCGGTTTCTCGATGGTCTCCGGCTTGTAGTGACTGAGACACTCTTTGCGGAGGGCCTCGACGATCGGTTTCAGCGGCTTGGCGCGGTTGATCTGCTTGAGCAGGATCAGTTGGAGTTCGGGCCGGGTTTTCCCGGCGTCGGGGGCCAGGGTGTATCCCGCCGCGGCCTGATAGACGGTCTGCGCCGCGTCGAGGTCGAGCGATTGGAGGATGTAGGAGAGGGCATCCTGGACCAGGTCCAGGTCGAGGGAATCCATCGGATGCTGGGCCAGCTTCTGGATGAAGCCGACAAGGTCGGCGGACGAGGTGTGGTCGATCCTGACGAGGGGGGCGAGCCGTTCGATGAAGGTCTTCTGCTCCGCCGTCAGCGTGTCGTAGAGGGGGTCTTTCTTGAAGGTCTCGAAGGAAGCGGCTGCCTGCTGATGGGAATAGCCGTCGATGAGGAAGGAGTAAAGAAAGCTGGTTTTGAGCGTCTTCGGGAAAGAGGGATTCCCGAGGATCGAGGTGGCGAGGGCGTCGGCGTCGGTCTGTGATTTGGTCGCGTCGAGGAGCTGGGAGAATCCCTTCAGGATCGCCTGCTGCTGGGTGTCCGGGCTGAGGGAGGGGACGGAGGGGGCCATCAGGCCGGCCTTGACCCATTCGGCGGGTTGGAACTCCCCGTTGGGATGGTCGAGGATCTGGTCGAGACGGGCGAGGCGGGGATCGGCGGGCGACTTCGGCTCGGCATAGTCCCACCAGGACGGCTTGTGGTCCTTGAGCCAGGCGGCGACGCCGTCGGCCAGTTGCTTCGAGGCGAGCGAGGTGTTCTGGAGGTTCTCCAGCCGGGTCCGCAGCTCCTTCTGCGAGGCGGGGCTGGCCGCGACGGCGGGACTGGCCAGTTCCGCCTGCAGCAGGCGCTCTGCGTCCGGCTGCCTGCCGAGGGCCAGGTAGACATCGACGAGGACGCCGGCGGAGGAGGTCATGTTCGCCTCCGGGGACGAGTGGATGTCCTTCTCCAGCACCTCCCGGACCTTGTCGAGGTCCTGGTGCTTGCGGACGGCGGCGATGCCCCACACCCGGTGGATCGCCTGCGAGGTGGGGGAGGCGTCCTCGAGTTCGGGCTTCCACTCGCGCGTCATCAGGGCCAGGGCCTTGTCGCTCTGGTCGGAGTCGACGTCGTTGATGAGGAGGTTGAGGATGCGGTAGCGCCGGTCGGCGGGCTCGGGCGTGGGGAGGGGGTCGAGGATGGCGAGGGCCATCAGCCGGAAGTCGTTGGCGTGGTCGGGCAGGACCTCCTCCGCGGTGGAGCAGAGGCCGACGAGCTCCTTCGCCCCGTTGGGGTAGAAGCGGGCCGCGTAGGCCAGCTGGCGCATGAGGGTGAAGAACTGCGGGATGTCCTTGTCCCGCTTCGCCACGCCCAGGCTTTGGCCGAGGGACGTCAGGCTCGGGATGATGGGGACGACTTTGCTCTCCTTCAGCGGAGCCAGCCCGGCGGTCGTCTCGATCTTTTGCCATTGCGGCCACCAGGCAGGCCAGTTTTTCCAGAAGGCGGTAGCATCGGACGGGCCCTTCGACAGGACCACGACGTCGCAGACCTGCTCACCCGCCTTGATCTTGTTCTTGGCGGCGGCGTCCTTCAGCAGCCCGACGAGGCGGAGGGACTCCGTCGTGTTGCCGTTGTCGAACTGGATGAAGGCGGCCCGAAGGAGGGCCTCCTGGGCCTTCGACTGGGAATCGGCGCAGGCCTCGGCCCCCTGGTAGCAGGCCAGGGCCTTGGCGTAGTCCCCCAGGGCTTCCCAGTTGGTCCCGCTTCTCAGCGCGATGGGACCCTGGAAGCCGTCGGCCAGGTCGGCCTGCTTCTTCAGGCTCTCGTAGATCTTGTCGGCGTCGGCCCGCTGCCCCTTGTTTTCCAGCACTCTGGCGTGGAGGAGCTTCAGGTCGACGTAGGGATCGACGGTGGGCGACAGGGAATCGGCCAACTTTTCGAGCCGGAAGAAGAAGGGCTCCTTGAAGGGCGCGGGTGCGTTCCTCATCCCCCACTCGGAGTACTTCGCGCAATCCCAGAGGCGCTTCGGGAAGTCGGCGTCGGCGGGGTAGCCCAGTGCCAGGCGCAGGGCGCAGCCCAGCGCTTCGTCGGGCTCGCTGTTGTTCTCGTGCTGTTCCAGCGACTTCCGGGCGTCGCTGACGGAGGAGAAGGCGGGCTGCTTCTTTTCCAGGGCCGCGATGTCGGGGAACTCCGTGAGGGCCTGGCGCAGGTCCTGCTGGAGTTTGGCGTGCGTGGCGAGGGACTCGGAATCGGCGCGCACTTTCTTGAGCGCCCGGGCGAAGGCGTCCCCCGTGGCGGCGGGATCGGACAACGATTCGAGCAGCCCGAGGAGGTCGAGGCCCTCCTTCTTGTGCCCTGCCTGGATCAGGTTCTGGGAGGCGTTGCTGGTTTCGAGGAGGATGCTTTCGAGGTTTTCCGGCTTGGAGGCGATGAGCTTCGTCAGCCGGTCCTTCAGCCGGTCGGCCGCGCCGTTGTTAATGGCGATGGTGCCGTAGAGCCCGTAGAGCAGGGGGGCGGCGCTGCTGTCGAGGCCGAGGCCCTTGTCGGCGAAGTCGAGCGCGGCGGCGGGCGCGGTCTCCGACAGGATGCTGGCCGTCTTGTAGGTGGCCCAGCCCCGTCGGCCCGAACCGACGGCGGCGTTCTCGGCGATGCTTTGGAAGAGGGTGCGGGCCTCGTCCTTTTTGCCCTGACCCAGGAGGGCGCCGGCCCGGACATAGTCGGCCCAGGCGATCGTCCCCGGATCGAGGGCGGCGCGGTTGGCATCGACGATGGGCTGGAGCCGGGAGACGACCTCGGTCCATTTCTGGTTGTCGAAGTCGAGGATGGCGATGCGGACCGAGGCCTCGACGATCGCCTTCTTGTCGGAGGGGAAGAGGAGGGGGACCCGTTCCAGGGCGGCGCGGCGCGCGGCGAGGTTCCCGTCGTCGGGGAACTCCGAATCGATCAGGTTCAACTGGCCCTCGCCGGTGGGCATGGTGGGGAGGCCTTCCGCGAGTTGGGTGTCCGTCTTCGGCGCGGCGGCGACGGGGGACACGCCCTTCGCCGGGGCCAACGTGATCGACTTCGCCGCCCAGGACTGGAAGTTCCCGATCGTGTCCCCCAGCGTCTTCATCTCGTTCGGCTGGAAGAGGGGCTTGTCCAGCGTCACGGTGGCGTCGGCGCTCAGCGTTTCCTTGTCGGCGGTCCACGCGGCCCGGAAGGTCGCGTTCGGCGAGCGGTAGGTCAGGGGGGCCGGAAGGCGGGAGGCCTCCCAGCCCGGCGGGAGCTGAATCCGGCAGGCGATCTGCTGGATGTCGGGCCAGAGGAACGTGGCGTGGCGGCGGGTCTGGTAGTCCTTCGTGTCGGGCAACAGGATGCCGGGGGAGGGGAAGCGGAAGTCGGCCGTCGCGTCGCCCTGGTTCACGACGCCGGTGAGGACCATGTAGGCCCGGATGGAAAAGGGGGGAGATCGGCGTCGGCAGTGGAGATCGAGCCGGGGGCGGGGAGGGGAAGTTCCTTCAGCGGCTCGACATCGGCCACGGTGGCGTGGGGGAAGAGGCTCTGCACGTCGCTCTGGAAGGTGGAGAGGGTCTGTTCCTGCGAGAGGCCCCGGTAGGTCGACCGGTAGCTGGCGGAGTAATAGCCGGTCGCCTTCAGCTCGGCCCAGCCCGCCAACTCGCCGTCGGCGCGCAGCTTCAGGTCGAAGGAGTAGGTGACCTGCGCGTTGCGGAAGGGCGGGGTGTGGACCCTTCGGCCTTGCCGTCCTTCAGCAACAGGAGGTCGCGGTCGGCCTCGCTGCCGGAGAGGAGGCCGGGTGTCCCGTAGGTGATCGTCGGGTCGCAGATGACGGGGGTCTTCCCCGTCTGGACGGCGAGGATGCAGTGGTTGAACTGCCGGTAATCGGGATTGGCCTTGTTGACGATCCCGGCGTGCTCGGTGGTGAGGAGGGTCAGCCACGAAGGGATGCCCTTGTATGCCAGCATGGCCCGCAGCAGGTTCGCCTTGTCCTTGCAATCGCCGTATTGCCGTTCCCACACGCTCATCACGTTGTGGGGCTGGAAGTCGGAGTCGCCGAGTTCGAACGCCGTGTAGCGGATGTCCCGGGCCGCGTGCCGGTAGAGGATGCCGAGGACGGCGTCGGGGCTCTTCGCCTCCCGGGTCCAGTCGTCGATCTTCGCCTTGAGCTCCGGGCTGAGGGTGTCCGTGCCCTGGACCAGGCCGCGGTACCAGGCCGCGAAGGCGTCCCAGCTTTCCAGGGTCGAGAGCCAGACCAGGGGCCCCGTCTGGTAGGCGGGGGCCTGCGTCTCGGTCCAGGGATCGCCCGGCGTGTTGAGCTTCTCCCAGGTCATCCGCTGGCGCTGGGGGGCGGAGGGCGCGGTCGCGGGGGCCGGGACGTCCTGGCCCAGGTTCGTGATCTTCAGGCGCTTCGCATAGGTCTCGGGCAGGTCGATCACCAGCCGCTGCCGGTATTCCGGCCACGATTCGCTCCAGGTGTAGACCTGGGAGTATTGGCCGGGGATCTTGGGCGCGATGTCTTCGAGGACGACGATCCGTTCCGTGATGCTGCCGGGCTTGATGTTCGAGAAGATGGTGATGAGTTCCAGCTGGTCGTTGTAGATCGAGTCGGCGGCCTCGTTCTGCGGGGTCTTGATGAAGACCGCGTCGTTCTGCACCGGGTTGCGCGTCCCGTCGGGCTGGAGGGTCTGGGCGGAGATCAGGTAGGCGTGCTGGAAGTTCTTCTTGTACGTGAAGCTGGTCTGGGCCATCGATTTCACTCCGGCGTCGGTCAGGGCCTTGCTGACGGTGTGGTAGACCGAGACGCGGCTGCCGTTCTCGTTCACGTAGGTGAGGACCTCGTCGAGCAGGGTGATGCCGTCCCCCTGGATGTGGCTGTAATCGGCCTCCTTCTTGAGGATCTCCTCGACCGGCGTCAGGAGCTTGGAGAGGGTCTCCCGGTAGGGAACGGGCGGCGGGGCCGCGTAGGGGGGAACCTCCTCGGCCCGCAGCGCGAGGCTGGAGAGGAGGAATTCGGCGATGAGGACCGACCGCCCAAGCCGACCGAGCGAAGAGAGGAGCCTGTCGCCCGGACGCATTGCAATAATCTTGCTCAATCGGCGAACCGGAGCACAAGACCAATTTGTGGAATAAATGAGCCGTGTTCCCGTTGGGGGATTATCCCAACTCCCCCAGCTTCCCGCCCTCGATGATCTTGGCGACGGGGAGGGCGTCGGGGAGTTCGGCGGCGGCGTGGGCGGCGTCGAGGTCTTTGAACTTCCGCGCGGTGACGAGGACGCGGCTGGTGAGGGAGGAGGTCGCCTTGTTGTAGGCGTCGACGGACTGGCCGAGGTGCTTGCCCATGTCGTTCCAGTGCTCGGTCATGGTGCCGAGGCGCTTGTAGAGTTCGGCGCCGAGGGCGCTGATTTCCTGGGCGTTCGCGGCCAGGCTCTCCTGCCGCCAGCCGTAGGCGACGGCCTGGAGGAGGGCGATCAGTGTGGTCGGCGTGGCGAGGATGACCCGCTTCTCGACGCCCGCCTCGATGAGGCCGGGGTCGTGCTCCAGTGCGGCGCCGAAGAAGTTTTCTCCCGGCAGGAAGAGGACGACGAATTCGGGCGAGGGGCTGAATTGTTCCCAGTAGCTCTTCCGGCTGAGGGCGGCGATGTGGTCGCGGATCTGCCGGGCGTGGTCGCGGAGCTTGAGGAGGCGGGTCTCCTCGTCGGGGGCCTCGGCGGCTTCGAGGTAGGAGGAGAGGGGGGCCTTGGCATCGACGACGATGCTCTTTTTCGACGGGAGCCGGACGATGAGGTCGGGCCGGAGGCGGCCGGTCTCGGTGTTCGTGCTTTCCTGCTCGGTGAAGTCGCAGTATTCGACCATCCCGGCCATCTCGACGACGCGGCGGAGCTGGATTTCCCCCCACCGCCCGCGCGTCGCCGGGGCGCGGAGGGCCTTGACGAGGTTGGAGGCCTCGACGCGGAGTTTTTCCTGGGTCTGGCCCATCGATTCGAGGTGCTGGCGGAGGCCCTCGTAGGCCCCGATCCGGGTCTTTTCGATTTCGCCGATCTTCCCCTCGAAGCGGTCGAGGCTCTCCTTCACCGGCTTCATCAGCTCGACGATGGAGGTCTGGCGCTTGTCGAGATCGACCTTGGCCCCTTCCTGGAAGGCGGCGAGGCTCGTCTTGGCCAGTTCGAGGAAGCGGCGGTTGTTCGCCTCCAGGGCCTCGCCGGAGAGGGTCTTGAAGGCGTTGGAAAGGGCGAGGCGGGCCTCCTGCTGGGCGGCCTCGATGGAGGCGAGTTTCTCGGTGTTCTGCTTCCGTTCCTGTTCGAGGAGGGTGCGGGTCTCGGCCAGTTTTTCCGCGAGGGCGGCCTTTTCCTTCGCTTCCGGTTCGAGGACGGCGAGGGTCGCCTCCCGCAGGGCGAGGCGTTCCCGGAGGACGGCCAACTCGGTGCCGGAGTGACGGCGGAAAAAGGAGGTTAGGAGAAATCCCAGGGCGAAGCCCAGGACGGTGCCGACGGAGGTGACGATGAGGATGAAGCCGCCGGTGAAAGTCATGCGGGGTTATAGCACTGCGGCGCGCTTGTTTTAAAGGAAACCTTGCGTGGTTTTCTTGTTCCAGTAGATTGCCCCGATGTCGTTTCAAGAGTTCGGCCTTTCGGAGGCCATCGTTCACGGAGTCCAGTGCCTCGGGTATGTCGACCCGACGCCGATCCAGCTCCAGGCCATCCCCACGGTCTTGAACGGCAAGGACTTGGTCGCGGCGGCCCAGACCGGAACGGGAAAAACCGCCGCCTTCGCCCTCCCCATTCTCAGCCGCCTCGGCACCCATGAAAAGCAGCCCCGCGCCCTGGTCCTGGAGCCGACGCGGGAACTGGCCGCGCAGGTCCACGACGCGTTCAAGGATTACGCCCGCTACACGAACCTCCGGGTCACCTCCCTCTTCGGCGGGGTCGGCTACGGCGGGCAGGAGACCGATCTGGCGCGGGGCGTCGATATCGTCGTCGCCACGCCGGGCCGCCTCCTCGACCACCTGGAGAAGGGGACGCTGAAGCTTTCCGGCGTCCAGTACCTCGTCCTCGACGAGGTCGACCGGATGCTCGACATGGG